>JAPLMV010000007.1 GCA_026386835.1 Planctomycetota bacterium
CCCAAAAGCAATAGCTTTCTGCGTGCGGTTTTAGTAAACGATTCCGGCTGCTCCGCCGCATAATTGCTGTCGTTCTCCGCCACGTTTTTGTTTGTTTTTACAGATTGGAGATACTCATCTTGCGCAACATACAAATCCGGGTCGTATGCAACCTTGCCTACAGTTAGTATTTTGCCCGAAAGTTTACGAACCTCAACTTTTTGCTTCTTTACGCCGATTAGCTGCTGTTTGGCGGGATTGATATAGACACCTGTTTGTGTCATAATAGTTCCTTGCGATGGCTTGTCACCTGTCGGACCAGCCGTTTCTCTCTTTACTAAACTCATTCCACAGATAGGACACTCGCGGGGTTTATCGGAAGTAAAGTTGGGATGCATCGGGCAATAATACAATTCCTTTGTTGTTTTAGCCGGCGTGGAGCCGCCCAAAAAATGATAGTGTCCATTCAAGAGGGCACCTGCCGCAACTATGAATACTGCGATAATCAATATGACTGTGGATGCTTTGCTTTTTTCCATTTATGTACTCGCTTCTATTTTTCTGAATCTTTTTTCGCAGCCGGTAATTGTGCGCCGATAATCGCCTCCAGTTCAGCGCCTTTCTGTGCGTGTTCCGTCACAGCTTTTTCGTATGCAAGCTGGGCGTTAATCAATGTCTTTTGTGCATCAATCAGACTTAGGAAATCCGCTCCGCCGCTGCGATAAGATGCCTCATAAGCCGCCAGCATTTCTCTTGAGCGGGGGATGAGGGTATCCTTGTAAAGTCGCACTCTCCGGACCGAATCCTCAACCTCATAAAAAGCCTTCTGTGCCCCAGAGAGAAGGTCATTTTGCAATTGAGTCCTCTGCAGGTAAGTCTGTTCCATCTTTGCCATCGCCTGTCGTTCCTGTGCCGAGTAGCTGCTTGTCCAGAGGGGCAGGTTGATGCCCACCTTTACAAAGAGCGGCTGTTCGCCAGGCCCCATTGTCGCTTCCGACTGGGTAAGTACGTCAATGCCGACATCGATTTCAGGATAAAATTTCTTTTTAGCAAGCTCGACCTGGCCTCGCGCAGCTTCAATATCCATCTGCATCGCGCCAAGCTCCAAATTTTTTTCAAGCAGAATATCGGTTATCTCAGCAATGCTTACCTTGCTTTCCTTAAATTCCTGTTTCCCGGGCCAGGGTAATGCCGTCTTGGCGCGGCGGTTCAGAATTGAGTTGAGTTTTGCTGCAAGAGGCTCCTGCAAACTTTCAAGCCTTTGCACCTCGTATTCTGCATTGGCAGCTTCAATTTGTGCCCTGATATGGTCGGGATGTGTTGTTTGCGATGTGGCATATCGCGTCCGTGTGACTTCTTCAAAATGTCTGGATAATTCAAGGTTCTGTCTGGCTGTTTCCACCTGCCTTGCAAGATAGCTGTATTCGAAAAATGCCTGCTTGACCTCCGAAAACAGTTTCAACTTCTGTGCTTCATAACGCTTTAGTGCTGCCCTTTCCTCGGCAGATGCCACATCGGTTCGTGCCTTGATTGTTCCAAACCATGGAAAAGTCTGCATGATGCCGATGGTTTGACCGCTGGGGGAGCGTCTTGCCTCAACGTCATAAGTCAGTTTTGGGTCGGGCAGCGTCTTGGCCTGTGGAATTTGTTCCGCTGCTATCTTCCATCCTTGAAAACTTGCTTTGAGCTCGGCATTATTCATTTCCGCATAATGCAGATAATCATCCAGATTGACAAACTGATTTGGTTCGCCTGGCTGCTCTGAAGCTTCAGTAAGCTGTGATAAACTCACAAGAATTGCCCCCGCCAGCAACATCGTCATCGTCAGTTTCATTAAAAACTCCTTAACCAACACGGGCTTGCATCCCTGAAACGCACCTTTAACGAACTGATTTAAGTATACCGATTTTTATCGCACCATCAATATAATTCCATTCCCACTTATCTCAGTCGCAACCCCGAACACCTTTAATTTTCCAGGTGAAACGGTGAAAAAACGCAAACTGCTGACTGACCAGCAGTTCATTGTGTCGCCGCTTTTTGCCATATAGCACTGGTCTTTTGACCTTGTTCGATATACCTGTGTAATCGCTCTTTCAACGCTGTTATTCTTGCGGTATCATCAGATTCAATATCTGAGAGTATATTTTCCAATTGGATCGTTTCGGACTGAGCAGTGATCGCAGCAAGTCCAAAAAATTGAGATTTTACATAATTTTTGTAAGACAAAAAACCGATAATCAGTACTAAATTTAGCAATAACGATACTATCAAGACTGCTTTAAAACCTTTTGCCATAATTAATCCCCTTAATAATTGTTGTCCAATTTCTTAGGAAAATCCGAAATCTGCGGAGAATTAAAGGTATCCGGTACAATTTTTAAACAATCGCCACTCTTTACCGTTTTACCGTTTCACTGTTAAACCGTCTTACCGTCCAGCCACGATATACGAAATAAATCCGCGTCTAATTCTCCCAACTAAAAACTAAGAACCAAGAACTCAAAACCTTGTCCCCGCGCAGGCGAGGATCTAAATTCAAAACTTATGTAAACTGATTCTCCCCCAAACCCCATCTTTTGTCAACCCTCATATTTTCCGCATCTTCATCTTAAATTGGAAATTGCAAATCGGCCCCTCATACAA
>JAPLMV010000246.1 GCA_026386835.1 Planctomycetota bacterium
ATTTATGCTGTCGAAAAGAATGGTCATGCAGGGACGTTTATCCTGGACAAGTGCATATTCGGTGGCTTTCTTTTCGCTGTTTAAGAGTTTGCTTAAGTCGGCGCCGGCGAGAAACGACAGTTCCGGTGCACAATCGGCGGCGGGGCCGATTTTCAGGTCTTTTTCGAATTTTGCAACTTCGAGGAATGTGAAAAGTTTATCGTTGGGGCCTTCGCGATACAGTTGGACCTGGCTATGCTGGTCGGTGGTGCCGAGCGCCTTGACAGGCGTCGGGCCGACATGAACCTGTTTGCCTGCGAGGTCTTTTGCCTTGCCGAGACTTTCGGCCCAGAGCTGGCGATACCAGTCAGAGAGGTTTTTGAGGGCGTAGCTGTACGGCATCATTACGGATATTTTTTTGCCGCGATTATAGAAGTGATAATTTACAGCGGCATTGATGGCGGCGGGGTTTTTGTAGAAATCGGTGGAGCTTGCCTTTTCGTCCATATCGCGTGCGCCGGCCAGGAGCGAATCGATATCTATACCGCACATTGCGGCGCTGAACAGACCGACTGCGCTTAGGACACTGAATCTGCCTCCGACGCCATCAGGCACTTCGAGGCAACGGAAACCGGCCTGGTTAGCGATTTTTCGAAGCGTGCCTGTCTTTGGGTCTGTGGTTGCGATGACCTGATTTTTATAACCTTTTGGGCCGAGCTTATCGAGAAGAATTTGGCTGACAATCATAAACTGAGCGGCTGTTTCTGCGGTTCGGCCGGATTTGCTGATGACATTTATTATGGTTTTGTCGAGCTTGTCGCCGAGCCAGTCGAGAAATGAGCCTAACTGTGCGGGGTCAACATTGTCAAAGACAAAGAGCCGCGGGCCTTTGCGCTGTTTGGGGTCGAGATTATACATATAAGGATTTAGTGCGGTCTGCAGGGCGATATTACCCAGTGCCGAACCGCCGATACCGAGTACGACGAGATTTTCGCAATTGTCTTTGGCCTGTGCGGCAATGGTTTTAACATTTTTGGAAATTTCTTTGTTATAGGGAAGGTCTCTATAGGGGGTTTTGCCGGTTTTTCGTTGGGCATTTACCTTTTCGATTACAGGTGAGGTTTGTCCGGCGAGAGTTTTCAACTGGGCATCGGTGATGCCGTGTTCATCGCCTATGATTTGTGCGGTAACATTTTTGTAGTAAAGTTTAATCTGTGATTCAGCCATCCGTATAATCCTTTCGCATTATCAGAGATATTATTGCTTTGAAAGATTGGCGTATTTTACCATCAGGGTTTTTGTTTGTCCTGTGTTAAATCGGACAACGACAACGCTGTTTGCACCCATATTCATAAACTCATGGACCCTGCCCAGGCCAAACAGCTTATGCCATACAAGCTGCCCCGATGTAAACTTTTGGACTTCCTGAAAGGTATCGTCTGTATCATCCGTTATGTCCGCATCATCATCCTCCTCATCATCGGAGTCATAATGATTTTCTTTGGCCGATGGGGCAAAGTTAATGCCAAGTTCGTAGAGAAACTGCGATGGTATGGCTCTTAGCAGTTGGCCACGTATTGTTCGATATTGGGCGCAACTTATATGAAGGTTTGTTTTTGCCCTTGTAATGCCGACAAAAAAGAGACGGCGTTCTTCCTCGAGCTGGTCGCGGTCTTCGATGCTTCTCTCGTGAGGTAATAAGCCGTCTTCGAGGCCGATGATAAAGACATTTTCAAATTCAAGACCCTTTGCGGCGTGCAGGGTCATCAGTGCAACACGGTCAACAGTTGTGTTATAAGAATCGGCATCGCTGAAAAGCGATATCTGCTGAAGATAATCGAGCAGCGAGGGCTGTTCTGTCTGCTGGTCATAGATTGCGGCGGCGCTTATGAGTTCTTCAATATTTTCGAGTGCACCCTGGTCGGGTTTATAAAAGGCTGCCAGACCCGACTGGTCAAAAACCAGCCGAGTAAGAGAAGCAACCGGGCCTGTCAGATTTTTTTTAAGCTGCTCAGTCATATTTACGAAGGTGGCGATATTGGCTTTGGCTGCCTTTGAAACCGAAACCATAGCCCCTGCTCTTTTGAGGGATTCATAGAGTGAAATATGATGCGAATCGGCATAATCGCGGAGTTTGTCGATGGTTGTTTTTCCTATGCCGCGGGCGGGGGTATTGATTATCCTCAGCAGAGCGAGCTGGTCATTGGGGTTTGCAAGGATTTTGAGATAGGCCAGGACATCGCGGATTTCCTTTCGGCCATAGAACTCGACGCCGCGGACAATCTGATACGGTAATTTACTTCGGATGAAGGCTTCTTCGATAGTGCGGCTCATTGAATTGACGCGGTAAAAAACGGCAATATCGCGGAGTGATACGCCCTGCTCGGCAAGTTTCCTGATTTCGGCGGCGATACCGTGTGCTTCCTGGAGTTCGTCCTCATAAACTTCCACAACGACATCCTTGCCGCGTGGTCTGGTTGGAATCAGGCGTTTTTGTTTTCTTTTCTGATTGACGGCAATTAAGTTATCGGCGATTTCGAGGATGTTGGCGGTGGAACGAAAATTTTCCTCAAGTTTGACAATTGTTGCGTCGGGCCAGTCCTCTTCGAAGGCCAGTATGTTGCGAATGTCAGCACCCCGCCAGCGGTAAATGGACTGGTCGGGGTCGCCTGTTACGCAAATATTGTTATGGTTTGAAGCAAGGAGTTTTGCGATTTTATACTGGGCATGATTGGTGTCCTGATATTCATCGATAAGCAGAAATTTAAAACGGTTGCCAAGCTCTTTGCAGACGTCATGAGAATTCTGGAGCAGTAAAGCGGTCTTCATCAGCAAATCGTCGAAATCGAGGGCATTCCGCTCGGTAAGCAGTTTCTGATAGTGGGCATATACATTGACCAGTTTTTTGGAGAAAAAATCGTCAGCCTGTGCCTTGAAGGAATCGACATCTGTCAGGTTGTTTTTCAAGGTTGATATTGCCTCGAGCATCCGTGCGGGCGAAAAGTTTGTCGTATCGAGGTCGCAATCTTTGACGGCCTGTTTGATACAATGCGTCTGGTCGGATGCGTCGTAGATGCTGAAGTTGGAATTTATACCGGCTATTGCGGCATAGCGGCGGAGGATTCTTACACATAGAGAATGGAAGGTACTGATATGTGCGCCGCCGGAAGAGCCAAGTGTGATTGCCCGCTGGCGCATTTCCTCGGCAGCCTTATTGGTAAAAGTTATAGCGCAAATGTTGTAAGGCTTCACCCCTGAGTCGATAAGTGCGGCGATACGATATGTGATGACACGGGTCTTGCCGCTGCCTGGGCCTGCAAGAACAAGCAGCGGGCCTTCAATGTGAAAGACTGCTTTTTTCTGTGAAGCTGTAAGCTGGTCATACTGTTTGCTGTGCATAGATAAAGCCCGCTGTGAAGGGTCATTGCGACTGTTCCGTTTGTTCCTGCTGCTGTTGCTGTTTTTCAAGCTGGTCGGCCTGCTGTTTTAACTGCTCATAAAGCTCAGGTCTTTCAACCTTTATTCTTCCGAGCAGTCCGTTTTTTAAATCCGGCGGATACTGTTCATCAGAAAGGAAGTCTATAAGAGCAAGGTATTTCATCAGCTTAAATTCAGGCAAATTTACCCTGTACTCATCCTTGATTGATGCACTGTAATGGTCGTAAACCTCCTTTGCGATTTTTTCTCTGCCGAACGCCTCGTCGTCGTCACGCATCGCATACCTGAAATAACTTTCCTGAAGCATCATTTGTATCATCTCGCGAGCATCGTATACGGTGATATTTCGGAACTCATTGTGAAACCTGGTTTTAATAAATTCGACAAAGGGCACCTTAAATTCCTCGCGAGGATAAAGCTGCTTTAACTGTTCATATATTTTCTGAGCCTTGGTGACGTGACCTGCCTGGTAGAACGCAAGAATAGCATTCTGAAGCATATTTCTGTGGCCGCTTTGCATGGTATTAGAAACACCACCCTGGTAATCCTCGTATGTTTTATACCTTTCGATAGTATCAATGATGGCTTTATTGTACGACTCGAACATTCGCATCTCAGGTCGCAGAAATACTTCCTTTGTCGGCGTTTGCCCTTTTGTGGTAGTAAGTGGCGTCTGGAGGGATGATGCCTGAATTTCGCGAGGCTGAACGTCAGCAATAAATATTTTCCCGTAGCGGAAAAGGTTTTGCAGACTGTGAATAACAATTCGGTCGGTGTTTGCCCGGTCACCTGAATAATTTTCCTCGCTGGCAACCTGCAGGCCTTTTATGGCCCAATAGATTGCGTGCGTGTCAGGGTGCCTCCAGTCGAGAGGCAGATGTTTGTTGGGGTCGTTGAAGTC
>JAPLMV010000228.1 GCA_026386835.1 Planctomycetota bacterium
CGAAGAGCGAAGGCGGGTCGAGCCAAACGCGCAGGTATTTACGACCAAAATCCGGAAAAAATAAAAAAATTTTTACATTCTCTAACTCCTTATTTTACAATTAGTTACGACTTTTATTTGTGTCCCTTCGTGCCTTAGTGGTGAGCTTTTTTCTACGAGATACGAAATCATCCCGTCAGCATCTCAAATTCTTCTATGCTTAGCAAATGTTTTAATTTCTGCAGGGCGATAAGTTCGAGCTGACGCACCCTTTCTTTGCTCATACCAAGGTCCTGGCCGATTTGCAGAAAGGTCTTTTTCTGTTTTTTTATCGACGACCCAACAAGCCCATAATGATTCATTATTATATATTGCTCGCGTTCATCGAGGTTGTCTTTAATAACCTGCACGAGACTCTCCCTTGCCCGTTCAATAGCAACCACCCCCGCCGCCATCGTAGTTCGAAAATCACGCTGCACATTTTCCAACGATGCCGCCCCCCCTTTGTCCAGCCGTGCCGCCTCTTGCGGTATCCTGCGGGCGTAATCTTTCGTTATCGCCCACGTCGCATAAGTGCTGAATCTGAATCCCTTGGTATAGTCGAACTTCTCCGCCGCCTGCATCAGCGATAAATTACCCTCGCTGACTAAGTCCGCCATATTCACCCCGCTCGAAAAATGTTTATTCGCAATGCTCACTACTAACCGCAGATTCGCCTCTATTATCATTTTCCTGATGGTCTCTGCCTGGGCTAAATATCTTTCGATTTTATTTAATCGAGCGCTCAGCACACCGGAAACCTTCATGCCATCCCTGGCCGTAAAAGCCAGGTATTTCAAATAATTGCACCTGCGGAATAACTCCACCTCCTGCTCTCTGTTAAGTACAGGCGCATCGTTCATTGCTTCCTGATACCTCTCGAATGAACCACCTGTTAATTGCGGCGGCTCTATATTTTTCCTAAAACTTAATTTCACACCTGCTACCGGATTACCCAGAATTTTTTGCTCGGCGCCAATCGCAGAAAATTCTTCGCTGGCTATATATTCAATCTTTCTTGCCATAATTGCCTTCGCCCTGCCTAATTTTATAATCCGGTAAATTGAACTCTTGGTCCGATGAAAACGACTTATCAATTCTTTGATGTCGCCCCCCTGCTTGTACAGCCTGTAAATCTCTGCCCCCTCCGCCGGACTTACCACCCCTGCGGGCTTGCCAAATATATGCCTGTCGGGATTCGTCTTTTCATAATTAGCGATAACATATCTGATGGTCTCGTGAGCCCGCCCGAATTTCTCCGCTATCTTGTTTATTACCTGATAACGGGATAGTCCCGTCCTGGCCGCAAACGACAAGGCTCGCCTTACAATCTGCTGCCTTTCTTTCTTTGTCAGCCGCGCAAATTTCCTGGCCCTGGCCGCCAAATCGGGATGCTCTTTGAGAAATACGGCGACGGTAGAGTCCAAAAATCCAAATCTCTTTTCGCCGTCGTCAAAAATAAACTTCAGGGCTACAAGACCCCTTTTTCGCCAACGATTGATAGTTTTTGTCGAAACCCCAAGCTCCTTTGCAAGTTCCTCAATGGTACTAACCTTTTCTCCCTGCTCCCATGCAGGAGGAGCTATCTGGCCGCTCAATTTTGAAATGAAAATCCGCAGGTCATCGATAAGCTCTTCGCCTTTTATCGGCTGCCATTCAATCTGCTCACTGGGACGAAATCCGGTAATCTTAAAACAAACAAATTCAAACGGATATTCCCTGCCCTTATCAATAATCGAGAGAAGGTTTTCTGCCCCTTCAAGCTGCTTACGCCGTTTGCTTTGGGGTGTGAACCGAAGCTGCATCAGCAATTGTTCCAGACTGGTATTCTTTATCCGCCGCATAAATTAATTTCTTGCCAACCACCCTTAACCATGCAAAAAAACCGTCTTATCTATGAACTTTTTTCCCACTTCACCAAGTGTCCATCTTAACATATCAGGCAAAAAAAAACAGCCCCAACTTTGTAGGTCAGGACTGTTTTTTTAATTTTTATTACAAGATTCGGTAATCTGGCAAGTCTTATGCAACAAATTTCTTGACGAGATCCACCGCAGAAGCCGCATCAGCAGCATAACCATCGGCGCCTATCTTGTCGGCGTATGCCTGGGTCACTGGTGCCCCGCCTATGATAATCTTTGCCTTAATACCGGCAGCTCTCATCGCTTTTAAGGTTTTTTCCATCGAGGGCATTGTGGTGGTCAAAAGAGCGCTCATTCCGATTACCTGTGCGCCTGAGGCCTTGGCCTGCTCTACAAACTTCTCCGAAGTCATATCGACGCCGATATCAATAACCTCAAAGCCGGCACCCTTGAGCATCATACCAACAAGATTTTTGCCGATATCGTGCAAATCGCCCTGCACTGTACCAATCATAAACTTACCGACCGGCTTTACGCCTGTCCTCACAAGTTCCGGCGCAAGGACTTCCATCGCCATCTTCATCGCTCTGGCGGCAATAAGAACTTCAGGGATATATACCTCGTTCTTTTTGAAACGAGCGCCGATGACATCCATCCCTGCTATTAATCCGTCGCTGAGGATTTTCTTTGGCACCAAACCCTCTTGAATCGCCTCTTTGGTAATCTTTACCGCGGTATTCTGGTCACCTTTGATAACCGCATCAGCCAGTGCCTTCAAATCTGCCATTTTTGTTCACCTCAAAAAAATAAGTTGACTAATATGTTTTTACGTCTTTCGATACAAACCAGATTTAACATTATTTTCATTATAAAAACAAGTTATAAAACAAATTTTTTTAACTTTTGCAGCAGTTTTTGATAAGATAACAGCATAAAAAAGCTGATTTATTGCATTATCTTACAAAAAAATCACCTAAAAACATCAGAATGATACCTAATTTTATCACAATATCAAACATTTTCCATATTTGAACTTCCAACAGGGGATACACAAAAAATAGCTGTGCCGCAGTAAATATTATTTTATTTGGTGCAATGATATTGTAAACTTATCCTCTAACTTGCGAAACATCATTTGCTTGGCGGTTTGTTTTTTGGGAAGATAAAGATATTGGAAGATATTTGTATGAGCAACTATATAGTCCTCGTAAAACAGGTTCCCGATGTAACGCAAATCACCGATAACGCCTTCGACCCTGAAACCGGCACGCTCATCAGAACAAGACTTGCCAGTGTAATCAACGAACTCGACTCACAGGCAATTGCCTTTGCAAACCGGATGAAACTGCAAACAGGTGACACAAAAGGTAAAATCATCTGCCTGACCATGGGCCCGCCAATGGCACAGGATGTCCTGCGATATAGTCTTTCACGTTGTGCGGATATGGCAGTCCTCTTAACAGATAAAACGCTCGGCGGCGCAGATACATGGGCAACTGCAAATCCACTGGCCTGGGCCGTCAGAAAAATCTCAGCCGAAATATTTAACGGAGACACAAACTATTACATCGTTACAGGAATGCAGTCGGTTGACGGCGATACGGCACAGGTACCCCCGCAAATCGCCGAAGAACTGAACCTGCCCTGCATAGCTTATGCCACTAACGCAGAATTTAAGAACAACCGTTTCGAATTCACACGTATAATAAGCGGAGGCAGCCAGGTCGTCGCCGTCGAAAAATTACCTGCTGTAATTACAGTAGCCAAATATGAATACCCGCTTTTTGCCGCCTTTGCCGCCACCCGCAGGGCAAATGCGACAGAAATCATCCGCTGGAGCGCAGACGACATTAAAGCAACCCAAATCGGCGTCAAAGGCTCAAAAACAACCGTCATACGGGTCTTTCCGCCCGCCAAAAGCTCAAGAAAATGCCAACATGTTGCAGATGTAAACTCCTTAGCCAAAATACTTGCCGATACATTTAAAAGCGATGGGCATAAAAACACCGCAGCCGACAAAAGCCATATAATAGCCGGCTACATTTTGCCGGCAAAACGAGCCGACAAATTCGAGAGACCCTTCGAAGCCACAGAAAAGGAAAACCAGGACTACAAAATACTCGCTCAGACACTTCGAAAACTCAATGTTGCCGACATCAGTAGAATTGACGATGCAGACAAAGAAAAAATCCTCGCTGCCGCAGGCGACAGATTCCACAAAAATGCTCTCGATGATATGCTCAACGGCCTGCAGTCAACCCAACCTGCTTATCAAGGCCAGGTCTGGGTCATCGCAGAACACAGCAATAATGTTATTCACCCTGCAACATTTGAACTCATCGGCAAGGCCCGCGAACTTGCAGATTCTCTCGAAACAAAAGTCGGGGCAGTCTTAGCGGGCTTTCAAATCGAACCTCTGACAAAAGAACTAATCGCAGCAGGCGCCGATGATGTTTATCTAACAGAAGACAAACTGCTCAATGTGTTCGACCCGGCTGCATACCGCAAAGTCGTCGCCAACGCAATAGGCAAATATTGGCCGCAAATAGTTCTCTTTGCCGCAACCCCGCAGGGTAGAATGCTCGCTCCGATGGTATCCTACAGAGTCGGCTGCGGCCTGACCGCCGACTGTACCTCGCTTGATATAAAAGACAGTTCCCGAAAAGGCCAGATTGCAATTCTCCTGCAGACCCGGCCTGCCCTTGGCGGAAATGTCATGGCAACCATCTGCACAAAAAATTCAAAATCACAAATGGCCACCGCAAGGCCCGGCGTTATGAAACGCCTGCCGCCTGATAATTCGAGAGCCGGCAAAATCATTTGCCATAACGTCCAGCTTTCAAAAGAAGATGTCAGTCTTGAGATAATAAAAACAGAGATGGGGACAGGCACGGTAAACTTTAACGCTGAAATAATTGTTAGCGGCGGCAAGGGCATGCAAAGCCGTGACGACTACCAGTTGCTTATCGACTCGCTGCGGGATAGTCTGCATAAAAAATTTAACGTCCCCGTAGAAAAAGGCGCCTCACGCGCCGCCGTTGAACAGGGCTTTATCGATCGCGTCCATCAGGTCGGCCAAACCGGCACCGCTGTCGGCCCAAAACTTTATATCGCACTGGGAATATCCGGCGCAATACAACACATGATAGGCGTTGCAAACTCCCAGACCATCATCGCCGTCAACAACGACCCCAACGCCCCGATATTCAAACAGTGCGATTATTACCTGACAGGAAATGTTGAAAAAATCATACCTCAACTGGTCAGTGAATTGGAGAAAATATAAAACGTGCTAAAAAATAATTATAACAGTGTCTCTGTCCTGATTGTTGGCGCCGGCCCTGCCGGTCTGTCCGCTGCTATACAACTCAAAACGCTAAAACCAAAGCTCGACATCTGCGTCATTGAAAAAGCCGCA
>JAPLMV010000134.1 GCA_026386835.1 Planctomycetota bacterium
CACGGATGCCGTTGGTATTTACTTCCACCCACGCAGGCTCAATATCATCAAAGAGCATCCTCTGATATGGCATGCCTGTCGCCCGCTGATGCATTCCGCGACGCAAAGGCTCATCGGCCTGACCAAGATACGATACCACACGCTGACGAGGACCGCGATTGGTTCGATATGACTCAACCAGTGCCCAGTAGCCATGACGCTTGCCATTCTTTTTGACCGTGATCGGACGAATAAACATGACCTGATTGTATGACCGAAATCACACGATGCAATAGGATAGGTTTTCACTACAACGGCTTTTTGAATGTTTTGGATAACTCAAACCACGCTTACAACGTGAAATCATCGATAAAAATTTTCAAAGAAATTTATTTTTGCTCAAACTGCGGAACTTGGGTTAATTTTTTGGCGGCTTGCTGATTATGAGGAAATATTAGTACAGAGATTAGATGTAAACTTCAGCTATTATTCTATTCGCCATCGACACATCGAAAAACATGGCCAATAGGGCACACCACAATATGTTCATCTATAGGATATGCAGTATTCCCTGGGTATACAAGCAGCAACTTGTGGAGTTTAAGATTTTCAATCGCAATTCGCATTGAACGTGTCGATGCAGGAGCTTCATTGAACTTAAATTCAATACCCCATCGTTTACCATTTAAAATAAAAAATAGGTCAAGTTCAGCTTCGCTGTATGTTGCCCAATAATACGCCTCGGCAGGTTTTATAGATTGCAGCACTTGCTCCAATGCAAAGCCTTCCCAAGACGCTCCAACTTGCGGATGTCCACTTAAAGTACTGTAATCTTGCAGGGACAATAGATTGTGCAATAGGCCCGTGTCATGGAAAAATATCTTGGGCGATTTGACTTGTCGCTTACTGATATTCTCGTGCCATGGCTGCAATTGTCGAATCATATACGTTTCTGTTAGTATATCCAAATACGAACGGGCGGTTTTGTCGTTTATACCGAGCGAAGCCCCAATTCTTGAGGCATTCCACACCTGCCCATGATAATGAGCCAGCATTGTCCAGAACCGTCGCATCGCCGGAGCAGCGATCTTTATACCGAGTTGCGGAATATCCCGCTGTAAAAATGTCCGTATGAAACCTTCACGCCAGGCAAAACTGTCTTTCTCACGTTTAGCGAGAAATGACCTCGGGAAGCCTCCTCGCACCCAAAGGGTTTTCCAATTCTCAATACCAACTTCATCAAGAGTAAAGCCCGACAGATCAACGAACTCAACACGGCCGGCAAGACTTTCAGAGACGTTTTTTATAACACTCGGAGAAGCACTGCCTAAAATGAGGAAATTGCATTTATTTTTGGGTTTATCAACCACAACACGCAACACTGCAAAAAGCTCAGGCAGGGTCTGTATTTCATCAAGAATAACCAATCCTTGCAGATCAGCGAATACCATTTCGGGATTCTGTAAGCGACGAACATCTACAGGGCTTTCCAAGTCAAAATAAGTGCCTCGCATTTTTTTCGCAATGTTTTTAGCTAACGTTGTTTTCCCGCATTGTCGCGGTCCTAACAATGCCGTAATTGGTGAACGACGTAATGCGGTCGATACCTGCTTAAGATAGTATTTTCGATTTATCATGCTCGCATTATAATATTGAATATTCGGAATGTCAATACGGAAATTACTAATTTTGGGATGCCAATTTTGTGGTCAATTTTTTCTTAAAATAGTCCCACAAGAACTCGAACTACTTTTATAACTATTTGCAAAAAAGACTTGTATTGAGTCGAAAAATTTGCACTGTTAGGACTCAATGTAGCAAAATAAAGAGAAAGTTTAATTTGCAATCATTGGCACTACCAGCAATCATTACACCCAAGACAGCTACTCTCATAATTGAGGGATTAAAGCAGGAAGTTTGAATAATACACTCTTGAGTATTCTCTTATACTCTGGGAAGAGCAGAATAAAGAATGGCTCACCAATGGCTGTCGCAGTGCCGCAGATGGAGTAACTTATCGACCACGGAAAGATTCCGCCAGAAAACCGCTCAAGCAATCGCTTCCAGGCACCATTTATCTTAATAATGGCAGGTACAACTGGGTGGTCAGGAATAAAATGAAGCCGGTGGCATTAGTTGATGATCGCAACAAGCGTGCTTTACCAGGTACTATCGGCAATTGCCAGGGAAGGTATTTCTGGGTAGTTCCGGGCGTATTGAAACGGCAGCGTTTGGTCGCAGAGAACGAAAAGTTCTCAACTACTGATCGGGCAACCGCTGAAAAGATAGCTTTGCATCTCTGGAAAGAGATACAAAACAAGAAACCAAAACTTGCCGCAAAGATAAAAGCCAGACGTGCATGGGGTACCGCCACCAAAGACAAGGCTGTTGCCCAAAGAATTGCCCATACGATGTGGAAGCACATTCAGCAGCATGATCCGACACTGGCAGCAAGAATACTTACTGACAATCGTCCCGATCCTCAGGATCACTGGATAGCCCAGATTTGCATCTGCGGCGAGCATCGCCATATTGGCAGTTTCCAGACTCGCGAAGAAGCCATGGCCGCTTATACCAAAGAATTTGAAAAGGTTTTTGGCTATCCGCCCGGCTATAACGTTCAGTCCATGCCTAGACTCTACAAGGTCTGGCCGACATGGGAAGAGGAAAAATCGCGTCTTGAGGAAATGAATTCAAAACCCGTTATGCCGGTGATAGGTCTCACAGATGAGGCAAAACCTCTGCTTCCTGTTATCAGGCGTATGCAGAAAGTGGACTGGCTTGTTAAAAACTGCATGGTAGTAGTTGATGACAGTGTTCCATCTGCCGGCCAGGATATTGCTATTGAATCACGCGGTCGTCAATGGTACGGCGAGATCAAGCAGCAGGGTAAAAATACCGTCGTTTATGGTTGCACCTCGATTGATCGAGATAGTCGGCGTATCCGCATCACCGTTTTTAGCCCCGCAGTTGATAACGCCGGCATACTTGCCGAGGAAGTGTATCACTTAGTGTATCGCATTATCGGCGTTACCAACGCAACGTTTTCCGCCACAATAAAAAAGTGGTATGGCAAGAAATTGCAGGTCGGTTTAGATCCTACACTCAGCGAGGATGAAGCATTTGCACAGGCAATGTCACACGAAGATGTAGCAGGCTTAAAGAGCGACTTGCCGCGCAGTGTGGTACAGCATGCGAAAAAACTGTTTTCACCGTCATGCACAATTCCTTGCTGCGTGCTAGAAAATATTATGGCCATTGCATGAAATAACCATAATAGCTTCCAAGCATCACAGGAGTCGGATGACTCCTATTTCTTACCGCGGCCCATTTTCTGTGGCTGCGGTTTTTCTCACCTCTTGGCGATAGCTATGCCAAAATGTCAACGGATATATAATCCTGACATATGTCCCACCGCTTGGCTATTTCTGGTGTTTTTTACCTTAGTTGGTGCGAAGCACCAACTAAGGAGGTTTATCGCTTTAAGGCCAAAAGATGAACGGGAAGAGAGGATCATATTTTTTA
>JAPLMV010000219.1 GCA_026386835.1 Planctomycetota bacterium
GGAGAATTGCAACGGCCTTTTGCTCATACCACGATACAACCAGCGAAAGCGGCAAATCATTTACGCCGCATTTAAATGCATCCGCAAGGGCAAGAGCAATTTTAACCGCTGAATAGCAGTCATTACATTGGCCTGTATCGAGCAGACGGGGAATTCCATCGATGGTGCCGTAATCGGCAGAGTTTATCCGGTATTTGCCGCAGGCCGCTGTAAGAATCACACAATCCATGGGTACTTTTTCTGCAAACTCGGTGTAGTAGTTTCTTCCCGGCTTTGCACCGTCGCAGCCGCCGATAAAGAAAAAGTGGCGAATTTTTCCCGCCTTTACGGCCTGGATAATTTTATCCGCCAGACCAAGCACTGCGGTGTAGTGGAATCCTGTGCTGAGTGTACCTTGAGGATTTTCCGGCAGGGGGGCAACAGAGAGTGTTTTCTTTATTACCTCACTAAAATCTCTTGTTTTAATGTGCCTGACACCTTTAACGCCTGCGATACCGGTAGTGAACATCCTATCCTTATAAGAATCCTTTGGAATCATAACGCAGTTTGTCGTTATGAGAATCGCACCGCTGAATTCGTCAAATTCTTTTTTCTGATTCTGCCATGCGGTTCCGTAATTGCCGACAAGATGTTTGAAGTTCCTGAGCTCCGGGTAGCCGTGTGCAGGCAGCATTTCGCCGTGAGTATAGATATTGATGCCTTTGCCCTGTGTTTGTTTGAGCAGTTCATAGAGGTCGAGCAGGTCGTGACCGGTAACAACAATTCCATGTCCTGCTTTGGTGCCCCTTGCTACCGTGGCCGGCGTTGGATTGCCGAATCTTGATGTGTGGGTATTATTGAGCAATTCCATTATCCGCAGGTTCATTTCGCCTGCTTTTAGCACAAGCTCCAGGTAGCGATTCAGGTCAAAATCCACGTTGGTCAGCGTCGCAAACATCGCCTCGTGCATGAAGGCGTCAACCTGTTCATCTTTCTGTCCCAGTTGGCGGGCGTGATATGCGTGGGCTGCGATGCCTTTTAGCCCGAAGATAAGCATATCCTGCAGACTTTGAATGTCCGCATCTTTGCCGCAAACACCGACCTTTGTGCATCCTGTTCCGCCTGCAGCCTGTTCACACTGATAGCAAAACATAATTCATTCCTTTCATTTTTAATATTCAGATTTCAATCTTTTATAAACGTCTCAGCCGCTATCTGCCGGCCTTTGCTGGTTTTGAATACCGTGTCTATTATTTTTTGAAGTTTCTCCCTGTTAGCGTTTGGGAAGTCATCGGGTATATTTGTCAGCCGGTTTGCATCCCAGATTATTCTAAACTCGAGCGTATCGATATTTTTTCCGCTGTGATGATTGGCTATGATTTTGCATATATGCTCAGTTACATCAGCAGGGATGTTATGTCTTTTAAAAATTTCCTCGGCGATTGGCGGACCCTCAATTTCCTGATAATCTCCCTGGGCTGAACCGTATTTTTCTTCTGCCTTGTGAATTCCGATATCATGCAGAATCGCTGCGGCCTTGACTGTCAATGGATTTCCCCCCTCAGTTGCCTGAATCCGCTCGGCATAGTCCAGTACCGTCAATGCGTGCCTGATACGTTTTTGGTCGCTGCCGAACACCGTTTTCATTTCGTCTATAAGTTTATTGCGGGTGATATTTACAACCTCTTTCCCAAACGACGGCCCAAGGCACTGCTCGGCGTATTGGCACCATTGCGCACAGCCAAGGGCCAGTTTCGGATTGGCGACTACCGTTTTGCAACAGCGGCATTTTCGTTCCGCCTCATCTTTAAAGAACTCAACAGCATTTCCGCACTGGGGACACTGAATTTCAAAAATGTCTCCCAGCTTCCAGAATCTTTGGTCTTGGCCGGCGCATTTAATCATTTTTTCGCCCTCTTTTCTTGTGTTTATTCTTCAGCAGGTCATCGACCGTCACTGATTGAAAATAACTATTAATATATTTCTGAAGGCCGCCCAGCGATTTACTTACCGGACAATCGGCCCGATTAGGACAGGTGTCGGTATCCAGAAGGCATCTATTGAGCGACATCGGTCCCTGTATGGCCTCTATCACCTGCTGAAGATTTATTTTAGAAGGTTTTCTGCTGAGCTGAAAACCGCCGTTAGGCCCCATAGAGCTTTCAACAAGCCGTGCCTTATTAAGTTTTTGAAATATCTTACAGGCAAGCTGATAGGGGATTGCCTGCTCTTTTGCGACCTCGCTTGTCGACACCGGTTCCTGCTGCCAGTGTTTGGCCAAGCTCACAATTGCCCGCAGTGCGTAATCCGTATTTCTTCTAAGAATATCCATATAAGACTAATATAGTCCTACTTAATCGAATTGTCAATAGTAAAAAAATATTTTTCTAATAATTTTAATTTCTTTTTATTGCAAGACTATTGGCTGCTGTAAGTTCCATTGGCTGACAGCTGAATATGTTTTTGTAACCCCTTATTAGATAAAAAGTTATACTCACGGGGGTCTTTCAGCAGTATTTTGCCGGCATCAACAGTAATTTCGATATCCTGCATCGGATTTCTTTGACGGATAATATTTGCCAATACAAACGCTTTTTCAATTCCGTCTCCTCTGCCGTAATTTGCCACTTCGTCCGGCTGGGCCAGCCGCTTGCCGTCATAAATAGATTCGTTCGGCATACCCTGCAGCCAGTGGTAAACCTGGTCAATCGACATATTCTTTGTCATTTCTATCGATACGGGGTTTCTCTCAATAGCCGCCTTTACAAATGGCGTCCAGTCGCAGCTTTCCATATCACGATAAGCATAAAATGCCAAATCCGCTGCGGCGTTAGTATTTCTTATTGACTTTAGATAGCTGATTATTTCTTCTCTTGTTTGTTCGACACCGATCCTGACTGGTTCGGTTTGCCTGAAGTTTTTATCGCCGGTCGGCAGCTTTGCCTTTGTAACGCAAAATTCCATGAGCTTTTCGACAAGCTCGTCTGCCGCAGAAATTTTCCTTTTAAGAAATTCTGTTAAGGTATTCCTGTCTGCCTCGCTTTTAAGGTCAAGTTTTTGTTTTTCTATAAAGTCGCTGAATTCATCGCAGCGAATTCTGTCCGGCAATTCATAATTTGCAAAATCCTCGTCGGATACCTCTGTCAGGAGCTTATCATGGGTCTTATCGCCCACAAGAAATTTGCTCGAGTGTTCATAATGAAATAAAACCTCGGCTTTGACAAATACCGGATGGCCGTGGCAATCCCTGCAAAGCTGAAAATATCTCTGAAAGTCACTATTGGCCCGCAGGAAGTTTGCAAATATCTGTATGGTCAATTCTGTCGAAAGATATGATTCGAGCCGTTGTGTAAAATGCCCGTATGCATCTGTATTTATTGTTGCATCCTTGTCAATGCAATGGATGTATCCGCTCGGATGTGCAACAATCGTTATATTTTCATTACGCAGCGCCCGCTGCGCCTTTGCTGTAATAGCCGTTCCGTTGAACCACATCGTTTTTGTCAAAAGCCGCCGATTATTTGTTAATATACCATCATCTATATCGATAAAATTCTGCGAATGAAGCGGCGTCAAAACCATAAATATATTTTCCAGCGGTACCCCGCAGATAATAAACGACGCCGCTGCATATAAAGCTGAAAGCGAAACACACTCCCCGGCGCCTGTGCTGTACCCCTGTTTATGCCGAAATGCGTTCATCGCCTCGACGGTTTCCGTTTTCCAGTATGGAATAACATCCGTCGTATATTTATCCAGCCCGAAATGTTTTCGTATATCGACATCAAAATAATACTTGTCCCCCTGATAGCCGAAAAGAGCATTACTCTGTGCGATTACATCCGCAGGCAAAAATTTCTCGAACCGAGCGGTCTCACGCTGCTTTGTCGTCAGCCCCCAGGTCTCCAAATCCAGGTTGAACTCATAATTATCCATTATATACTGCCGAAGCCGCATCAGCTTTTTCATGCTGCCCTTGCCGTCGAGCTTCTTAAAGCAGTCATCCTCTCTCCACTGCCATATTACCGGGCTCATAATATCAGCCAGTACCAAACTATACATCAGCTCAGGAAACACAAAAATTTCCATATCCGAAAGCGTAACGGCGGAGCTGTATTTTTCCATTTGCTCGGAGTTCATATTTAATTTTTCTCCAGTCCAAAACAAAACCCGAATAATTCACAATTTTCACATTCATCACGTCGTCTGCCCGTGCAGTTTTCGACTATCCCTATTCGGCTCAGCGAAAAATCATACTTGACCGGGTCGGACGGTTCAATTTTGCTGAAACCATCTGTTATTTCCAGTGCCGTTGACAAAGAAACCGTTTTGCGGCTGTAAAACCCCAGTATCCTGCATAACCTGCCCATGTGCACATCCACCGGCACAATCAATTTTGCCTTGTCAATCGATTTCCACAAGCCTGCGTCCACCTGGTCATCCCGCACCATCCATCGCAGAAACAAATTTAATCTCTTGCATGCGCTTCCGGCCTGCGGCCGCGACAGAAGATAATTTAATCCCTTTGCAGCTTTGCCGCTATGATTTTTAGCATATATACCAAGCAGCGAATCGCAGAACATCGATAACGCAGGAATAATATTTTTGTCGGCCTGATTATATCCCTGAACAAAAATTTTTTCGATACTTCCATATTTGCCCAGAGCAATCTTTAATATCTCCAGCAAATCCGAGATGTCGTCGCCGATATTAAACCGGTGCCTGAATGGCTCAAGTCTTTTTCTCTTGTTGGTGTCAAAGCTCATGACAAACTCACGAGGGCTTTTCCCCATTTGTCCAAACAAACTTGTCAGGTCTTTTTCAATCTGCTGTACTCTCCCGTAAGCGAGCAGGGCGGCTAAGAGACCGGCGATTTCCCTGTCAGCCCGATTAGAATACCGATATACAAACTGCAGCGGGTCGGGCGGTATGAATCTATGTTGATTGTACTTTGCGTACAGCTTTTCCAGGACATCCTTTATTTTTATGAACTTTTTATCCACCGGATACCGCCATTTTGCACAACCTTTGTTTCCTTTTAAATCCCTGAAAATTTTCGCCACTTTCGGCCGTCGGATTCGATAAGTAAATTTGCCTGAGGAAAACTTTCGCTGCCTGCCGGATATTCGTATGGCAGGGCGTTGCTGTTTTCCCATGCCCGTAAAATTGGCTCCATAAGTTTCCACGAAATTTCAACATCGTCCTGTCTTGTAAAAAGCATCTGGTCGCCGGCCATACAGTCCAGCAGTAATCTCTGATATGCATCTGGCGGCT
>JAPLMV010000248.1 GCA_026386835.1 Planctomycetota bacterium
CGTATCATCGGCGTACCGAAAATTAACTGGATGGGACTTAGGCCGGCATTCCTTACGTTTTCAACTATACTTGCAGTCGCGGGACTTTACGTCTTCTTTACAAGAGACAACACAAAGAACAATAAATATGATATTGAATTTACGGGTGGAACAAGTGCTCAAATCAACCTCAAGGAAGGTGTGTCTTTGTCTAGACAGGATGTGGAAGACAAAATCCAGAAAATTGGAAACAGTTTGGGCAACCGCGAACTGGCAGCGGCCAATGTCTACAGTGTCGGCAAATCAGACCAGCAATATCAAATTAATACCACTGAGACAAATAAAACCAAGGCCTCAATTACCCTCTCGCAGGCAGGCCAAACGATAGATGCGGTAACAGCAGCTATTGTAAAGGCACAGCAGTCGTCTGGCAATAAATTAAACAACCTGGCGGTACAGGCCGGCACTGCCCCTGCTTCCTTTGAAGTATCGACAAGTAATCTGAATACATCTTTGGTAAAAACAATATTGACCGCCGCTTTTCCAGATGCCAACGTTTCAGAGCCGCAGGTTGACGAAGTTGTCAATAATGCGATTCTTGCCGCTTTCAAAGACCAGCTTGAAATCAAGCAGAATCTTATGCCTAAAGTCGTTTCTCATGAAAAAATCACAGAACAGGTTGTGGATTCCTATCCGGAACTTGTGGATTTCATCGGCGGCGTTAAAATCACCTGTGAACTCGAAAGACCTGCCACCGAAGAAGAACTCAAGCGGCGATTCGACGATTTGAGATTTAAACCTGATGTGCAAAATCTGACATGGTATACACATAAACTCCTTACCACAAGTTTTGCGGAACTGCCGCCGAATGAACCGGTTAAATCATTTGTCTATATAAGCGTTCATCCTGAAGCGGCCTTTAGACAATTGACCGAAGAGGAATGGTCAAGGTTTACAGAAAGCGAAAACACCAAAGTTATGACCGCAGGCCAATTGGAAACCTCTTTGCCGCAGGTAACACAAATAAACCCCTCGGTGGGCGAGGAAGCAAAAACGCAGGCTTTAATCGCCATTATCCTTTCATTCCTGGCAATGGTCATATACCTTTGGGTACGATTTGGAAATATCCGGTATGGCCTGGGCGCAATCATATCCTTGATGCACGATGTATGTATCACGCTTGGCGTCGTCTGTGCCTGCACTTACCTCGCATCGACAACAATAGGGCAAAAAATGTTGATAGGAGATTTCAAAATCGACCTCACAATGATAGCTGCTTTCCTGACACTGGTCGGTTATTCGGTCAACGACACCATCGTTGTCTTCGACCGTATTCGTGAAAACCGCCATAAGGCAGGACTGACCCCTCAGCTTATCAACGACAGTATTAACCAGACTCTTTCCAGAACCATTCTTACGTCCTTTGCGACATTCCTGGTTGTGTTCGTTATGTACATCTTCGGCGGCCCAAGCACAAGTCTGCGAGGGTTTAATTTTGCAATGCTTTTTGGTATATTCATAGGTACCTATTCCTCGATAGCAATAGCCGCTCCGATATTGCTGATTGGGTATAAAGCTGAAAAGGATACGGTTAAATAGCGGTTTGTAAGTTACAATAAAAGTTTTGCAAAACAAAAATACAGTTAAAATAGTCTTCCCGACGAAGTCGGGATTCCACAATTTTGCATTTTTAACTTTAACTTTTGAACTCTCAAACTGACCATCGGTCAGTTTGAGTAATTACCTTCCGAAGCATCCTGCTGCGAGTTC
>JAPLMV010000011.1 GCA_026386835.1 Planctomycetota bacterium
ATGTGTCAGTCTGCAGGTTGAACCTGCATATAAGTATTATGAAGGCGTTATTTCATTGGGCAAGAAAGAATGATGTTCTTGCGAACATCCCAAATATTGATGCTGTCTCAAGAGGCAAAATAATCCATCAGGAAAGATTCACCTTTAATTCAGAACAGATAAGCCAAGTGCTATCTGTAGCTGATGTAAAGATGCAGGCCATGATATGGCTCGGGTTAAATTGTGGTTTTGGATGTACAGATTGTTCGGAGCTTAAATGGACGGATTTGGATCTTGCAAATAGTAGAGTAAAGCTTGTGAGAAAAAAGACAGGGATTTCAAGGGATTTGCCATTATGGCCGGAAACTGTTGAATCACTTGAAAAGATTTCACGAACAGGCAAACTTGTTTTTTATACATCCAGAGGTAACCCATATATACAGACGCTCTTAAAGACTGAGGGTAATGGCAACGGCAAATATACAACCCTAAATACAATCACGACAAAATTTTCAAGGTTGGTTAGAAAGTCAGGTCTTGATGTTCCGAAAGGAACAGGTTTTTATTCACTCCGAAGAACTGCTGCTACTATTGCCGCCAGGTCTGGCGATCCGTTTGCTGTTCAAAGGCTTCTTGGCCATGCAGATTTACAAATGGCAACAAGATACGTACAGGATGTTTCTAAACAAACGGATAGAGTAATTGAAAATAGCAGGAAGTACGTAATTCAGGAAAAAACTTGAAGTTGTTATGGGGGATTTGGCTATTCCATCTCATTCCAAAAATTATCTTGACTATTATGGACACTATTCTTAATATGCCTACTTTTGTCCAAAAAAGTATTGATTTGTGCACTAAGAGAGAAAAATGCAACTGAATGTTAGAGATGTAGCAAAGTTATTGAACGTCAACGAAAAAACGGTTTATCGATGGGTTCAGAGTGGAAATCTCCCCGCTTATCGGCTGAACAACCACTACAGGTTCAATCGTGCCGAACTTCTCGAGTGGGCAACCAGCCACAAGGTTAATTTTTCCGTAGATATTCTGCAGGAGTTTGAAGGTCAGTCTATACCATCGACGGGTTTGTCCGGGGCTTTAACAGATGGCGGCATCCATTACCGTGTGGGCGGCACGGATAAGGAGTCAGCACTTGCCGCGGTGGTCGAATTGATGCGATTGCCTGATGAGGTCGATAAAAAATTTCTTCTGCAGGTTCTTCTGGCTCGCGAGGCATTGGCCTCAACAGGTATAGGTGACGGCATCGCCATTCCGCACGTTCGTAATCCAATAGTTCTTCATGTGCCTCGTCCGATGGCGACCCTTTGTTTTCTTGAGCGTCCCATCGATTTCGCTGCGTTGGACGGCAAGCCTGTCATTTGTTTGTTTACCCTGATTAGCCCGACGGTTCGCGCTCATTTGTATTTACTTTCGCGATTAGCTTTTGCCTTGCGTGATTCTGGCTTTAAGGACATGATTACCGGCCAGGGAACTCGTGAGGAGATACTGGCTGAAGTCCGTCGAGTCGAAAAAGATATGAAATAAGACTCATCTGGTCAAATATGGAGTGTAGGTAAAATAAATGTCGCTGCTCCTTTTGGGATTGTGTGTAATCGTTTGCGGTGGATTCCTGGCGTTGCTTTTATGCAATAAGCCAAAGCTATCGTCCTGGCTTGCTTGCGCAGGTGTTGTCGTTGGTTCAGTCCTTGGTCTTATACCAGCGATAACAGTTCTTTTGAATGGAGCAAAAGAATCCCTGCGATATGACTGGAGCATTCCATTCGGCTCGTTTTTCATAGAGATTGACCCCATTTCCGCATTGTTTCTGATTCCCATCTTCGGTCTATCTGCTTTAGCGGCCATCTACGGAACGGAATATCTGTGGCCTTATCGTCAAAGAAAATTTCTTGGCGTTCCCTGGTTTTTTTACAACCTGCTGGCAGCGGCGATGGCGGTGGTCGTACTTGCACGAAACGCTGTCTTGTTTCTTATCGCCTGGGAAGTGATGTCGCTTGCATCATTTTTCTTAGTTACATTTGAGCACGAAGAAAAGCAAAATCGTGATGCAGGCTGGACATATCTTGTCGCCATGCATATTGGTACAGCATTCTTGTTGGCATTTTTTATTTTGCTCGGCTCTAATACCGGCTCTCTGGATTTTGACAAAATCGGCAATATTGCACCTTCAGCCGCAAATATTTTGTTTTTGCTGGCAGTCATCGGTTTTGGCACCAAAGCCGGCTTTATGCCAATGCACGTTTGGCTGCCTGAAGCCCATCCCGCTGCACCAAGCCATGTCTCTGCGGTGATGAGTGGGGTGATGATAAAGACCGGTATCTATGGCATAGTCAGGACGCTGACTCTACTTGGTCAGCCGCCCGAATGGTGGGCTTGGCTGCTTATCGCTATCGGAGTAAGTTCAGGTGTTCTTGGCGTCTTGTTTGCTTTGGCACAGCACGATTTAAAGCGCCTCCTGGCATATCACAGTGTTGAGAACATTGGAATTATTACATTGGGTCTTGGCCTGGGGGTTCTCGGATTGAGTATCGGTTCGCCAACCCTTGCGGTGCTTGGGTTTGCAGGCGGACTATTCCATGTGGTTAATCATGCTCTTTTTAAGGGTCTTTTATTCCTTGGGGCAGGTTCTATTGTCCATGTCACTGGTACCCGTGAGATTGATCATCTTGGCGGCCTGCTGAAACGCATGCCATGGACCGGACTTACTTTTCTAATTGGCGCTGTTGCGATTTCGGGTCTGCCTCCATTAAACGGTTTTGCAAGTGAATTTCTCATTTATCTCGGCGTATTTAAAGACGGCATCAGCAATGGTGTGCAGGCGGTAGTACTAACCCTGTGCATAATAGGTGGGCTGGCTTTAATAGGCGGTCTTGCATGTGCGTGTTTTACAAAGGCATTTGGAATTATCTTTCTCGGCGAGCCTCGAACAGAGCATGCCCGACATGCACACGAAGTCAAATTGGCTATGCGAATACCCATGTTGATTCTGGCGATATGTTGTATTCTTGTGGGTTTATTTTCGCCATTTCTGATTCGTCACGCTGTTTTTGTTATTACGCAGGTGACATCGCTCGACTCACAGGTTGTCGCTCTGGAGTTATCTGAAACTTTCGCAATTATGTGGAGATTCGTGGTTGCCGCTGTATTGCTTATTGTGTTGGCAGTATTTCTGGCAGCGATGCGGAAATGGATGCTTCGCGGTCGCAGTGTGCGGTCGGCTGGTACATGGGATTGCGGCTATGCAGCACCATCGGCAAGGATGCAGTACACAGCGTCTTCGTTTGCTCAGCCCCTTACATACCTTTTTAAGCCTTTCCTGCGAACACACAGCAAATCGGTTTCGGCAAAAGAATATTTCCCAGCCGAATCTGACTTTGCCACGGAAACTGCCGACATCAGCGGTCGCTATTTGTTCGAGCCGACTTTTAATTGGATTAACAGGACTCTTTCCAGGCTTCATTGGCTTCAGCACGGAAGGCTTCAAATTTACGTGCTCTATATCGCCCTGACGCTGCTGGTACTTTTGATATGGAAGATGAGATAGCACCATGAACCTGATATCGATCGCCAATTCTGTTTTAGCCGTGCTTCTGGCACCTCTGATGTTCGGTATCATCAACCGAACAAAGGCGGTATTTGCGGGCAGAACTGGTCAGCCATTATTACAGGCTTACTATGATATTTCGAAGCTTTTCCAAAAAGGCGCAGTTTATAGCAACACTACAACCTGGGTTTTTCGTGCCGGGCCAATAGTCGGATTTGCCGCAGTTCTTGCGGCTACTGTCTTTGTGCCGTTCGGTGGTTTGCCTGCTTTGTTTGCCTTCAAAGGCGATTTTGTTGTCATGGTATATTTTCTCGGATTAGCAAGATTCATGACGGTCCTAAGTGCTCTTGACACAGGCTCCAGCTTTGAAGGTATGGGCGCAAGCAGGGAAGTAACATTTTCCGCTTTAGCTGAGCCTTCGTTTCTTATAGGCCTTGCTGCCATCGCCAAATATACCGGCCACATTTCACTTTCTCCGATGCTTGCAGGAATTAATGCAGCATCATGGGGACATGCGGCTCCGGCATTGGCACTTATCGGCCTGGCGTTTTTTGTGGTATTGCTTGCTGAAAACTGTCGAATACCTGTTGATGACCCCAACACACATCTTGAGTTGACGATGATTCACGAAGTTATGGTACTGGACCACAGCGGGCCGGACCTTGGCTTTATTATTTATAGCTCAACGCTGAAACTTTGGCTGTTAGGTTCGGTCCTGATTGGTATTATAGTTCCGGTTCACAGCGGCATTTTTCTGCTCGATACCGTTTCGTCGCTTTTGGGAATGCTGGGTTTGGCAGTTGTTATAGGTATCATCGAATCAACGATGGCAAGGCTTAGACTGCTGCATGTCCCTCAACTTCTTTTAGGAGCAACGGCTTTGTCGATTTTGGCTTTAGTTCTGGTTTTAAGGTAGTCTTATGGATAATTCAATTGATACAATAATGGTTCTGCTTGTGCTAATGAATCTGATGCTTCTTGGCTTGAGCAGTCTTGGTACATGTATCCGTGTTGTTGCCGCACAGGGTATAACGCTGGGTATTCTGCCACTTGTTATACACGGCGGCATTTTTGATATTCGCCTGACACTTTTTTCCGCTGCGATCGTAGGCTTAAAGGGCATTGTTTTCCCCTTGCTTCTTTCCTGGGCAATGCGTGATGTGAACGCACAACGCGAAGTTGAGCCTTTCATAGGATACGGAAAGTCGGTTATTGCTGGCCCGCTGGCGTTGGCTGTTTGCATGTGGTTAGGTTCCCGTCTGCCGCTTCCTCTTGATATTGTCTCACCAATGGTTATGCCCGTTGCGTTCTTCACAATAATGTGCGGACTCTTTTTGATTGTCAGCAGGAAAAAAGCCCTGTCCCAGGTCTTGGGGTATATAGTTCTGGAAAACGGCATCTACACATTCGGCATGGTCCTTGCTGAAAAGCAGCCTTTGCTTGTTGAGCTTGGGATTTTGTTAGACGTGTTTGTCGCAGTCTTCGTGATGGGTATTGTGATTTTCCACATCAATCGTGAATTTGACCATATTGACACCGACCGGTTGTCGAGCTTGAGGAGTTGAGCAGATGATACCCGCACTTATCCTGGTTCCGATTGTAGCCGCAGCATTGTCACTGATAATTCGTCACGACAATTTGCGTCGAGTGCTCTTTGTATCGGCTGCACTTACTCATAGTGGATTGACTTTCGTTGCATGGAGCTGTACACCAGAGGCTATATTAAACGGCTGGCTAATGCTTGATGCACCCGGCTTACTGTTCTTAAGCATTACAAGTGTGCTGTTCCTTGCTGCTTCGTTTTATGCCGTTGGTTACCTTAATTTTGAAAAGAAACAGGAAAAGCAAGACTTTGAAGATGGTTCGTTTTTTACCAATACTCCCGAAGCTATTTTTATTGCATGCCTGCTTGCGTTTCTGGCAACTATGACCATTGTTACCGTAAGCCAGCATTTAGGTCTTCTCTGGGTAGCAATGGAAGCTACAACGCTCGCCACCGCTCCCTTGATTTATTTTCATCGCCACCATCGCTCCCTCGAAGCGACATGGAAGTATCTTTTGATTTGCTCGGTCGGAATCGCAATTGCTCTCTTAGGCAATTTCTTTTTGGCTGTCGCTGCGTCTAAAACAGGCGGCCAGGACACAAGACTGCTCTTGTCCGATCTTATACAGCAGGGTAACACCTTGAATGTTCCGTGGCTTCGAGCCGCATTCTTATTTTTCCTTGTTGGCTACGGGACCAAGATGGGACTTGCTCCGTTGCACACCTGGCTGCCGGATGCTCATAGCGAATCGCCGTCCATTGTTTCAGCCCTCCTGTCGGGTGCTTTGCTTAATTGTGCTTTTCTGGCAATATTGCGCAGCCATCAGGTACTGTCCGCTGCCGGCCAAAGTGAATTCAGTTCCAGCCTGTTAATTGTTTTTGGCCTCATTTCCATTATCTGGGCTGCCGTTTTCATTTTGGGTCAAACCGATTACAAACGAATGCTTGCTTATTCCAGCGTCGAGCACATGGGTATCCTTGCTCTGGGTGTTGGTGTCAGCGGAGCCGCAGCTTTCGGAGCGATGCTCCACGTGGTAAATCACTCCCTTACTAAAGGAATGCTCTTTTTTGTCGCAGGAAACATCCTGGCTGCTTATAAAACTAAGGCCTCAAAGGATGTTCGGGGTATTATTGGTATTATCCCCGCTTCCGGGGTTTTGTGGTTGGCGGGGTTTGCCGCAATCGTTGGCCTGCCTCCGTTCGGCATATTCTTAAGCGAGTTCACCATCGCAAAGGCGATGTTCGAGCAGCATCGCACCGGTATCGCTATTGCATACCTGGCTGTTCTTGCACTTATCTTTATCTCGATGTCCAGGATTTTCCTGAACATGGCTCAAGGCAAAGCACCGCAGGGTATACCCGCACAAGCCGGTTCTGAAACGATTTTTAACATCTTGCCGCCTGCCTTGCTTGGCGTTACCACGCTTATTTTTGGCTTATACATTCCGCCTTTCATGAACACTGCTCTTCATGAAGTTGCCAAAGCGATTGGAGGATTTTGATGGCTAATGTACAATCGCTTCAGGTTTATAATTGTCAGGCAGCGGGCCTCTCGGAAATTCCGGTTCTTTCAATAGCCGACTTTCGCAATTGCGTCATTCAACACGTGAAGTCAGGATGCCGAATATCATCTTTGTTTGGCAGACCTTTAAATAACAGCAACGTGCGAATATTGGCAGTTCTTGCCAACGATGAGGCTGGCACTTTATTCCTGTCTTCTGCCGATGTGGAAAAGAGTTATCCATCACTGACCCCGGATTGTCCGCAGGCTCACTGGTTCGAACGTGAAATCGCAGAACAATGGGGTATTACGCCGACTGGTCATCCCTGGCTAAAGCCAATTCGTTTTCATTCTTCGTACCGCAAAGGGCATGATGCATGGGGACGCAAATCAGCAGAACAAATAATGCCGGGCGTTACGAATTATTTTCAGGTAACCGGCGAAGAGATACACGAAGTGGCTGTTGGCCCCGTTCATGCGGGAATAATTGAGCCTGGCCATTTCCGTTTTCAATGTCACGGTGAAGATGTATTCAATCTCGAAATCTCGCTTGGCTATCAGCATCGCGGCATCGAACGTGCTTTAATAGCAGGCCCAAATAAACGAACCATTCATTATATGGAAACTGCGGCTGGCGATACCACTATCGGCCATACTACCGCATACTGCCAGATATTTGAAGCTCTTTGCGATTGTAATGTTCCCGCACGAGCTCAAGTCTTGCGAGCGATTGCCCTTGAATTGGAACGCTTAGCAAATCATACCGGCGACCTTGGCGCCTTAGCTGGAGATGTCGGTTACCTGCCAACCGCTTCATTCTGCGGACGAATCCGCGGCGACTTCCTTAATATGACAGCGATTATTTGCGGCAATCGCTTTGGAAGGGGCATCATTCGTCCGGGCGGCATTGGTTATGACGTTGAAGAAAAACGTCTGGAAGAGCTTAAGGGCTGCTTAGCCAAAGCTGCTAAAGATGTCACTGTTGCAGTGAACCTTTTATGGAGTACTCCTTCTGTTGTGGCAAGGTTCGAAGAGACCGGAGTATTATCGCGGCAAATTTGTACCGACCTGGGATTGGTCGGCGTAACCGCAAGGGCATGCGGCATCGACAGGGACTGTCGGTTTAACTTCCCATCCGGCATATATCAGTTTGCACAGGTTCCTGTTTCGACATGGCATACCGGCGATGTTTTTGCACGGACTTATGTCAGATGGCTGGAAATTCAAAAATCCCTGGCCTTTATCAATAACCAATTGGAAATGCTCCCGCAGGGTCAGATTGTAGTGCCGCTTGATACCCTTTCGCCGGAAAAGGTCGTTGTAAGTTTAGTGGAAGGATGGCGAGGCGAAATATGCCATGTTGCCTTGACCGGTTCAGATGGCCGGTTTTGCCATTACAAAATTGTTGACCCATCGTTCCATAACTGGATGGGACTTTCGATGGCACTTAGAGAGCTGCAGATTTCCGATTTTCCGCTTTGCAACAAAAGCTTCAACCTCTCCTATTGCGGCCATGACTTATAAGGTATTCAGATGATAAAAGCTATATTAGCAAGAATTCAGCAGAAACACAGGACAATCACCTTTCCAAATGGTGTTCCTAAACTTCCTGACCGCTTTCGAGGGCGTCCCGTCGTTGATTCAAAGAAATGTGTTCCTGATTGTCACGCATGCGCAGAAGCTTGTCCGACTGATGCTCTTGAGTGTTCCGCCGGCAAACTTAATCTGGACATGGGACGTTGCCTTTTCTGCGGCCAATGTCAGCAGGCCTGCCAAAAAGGCGCTATCAAGTTCACTACTGAATACCGCATGGCTGTCCGTAATAGAGGAGACTTGATAATATCCGATGCCGCGATGAAGCTTGCCGATGCACTGGGCATCCAAATCCGCCAAATTCTTGGCCGTTCACTCAAACTGCGTCAGGTCTCCGCAGGGGGCTGCAACGGCTGCGAAGCAGACACAAATGTGCTTAATACCGTAGTCTTTGACCTCGGACGTTTCGGCATCCAGTTTGTCGCTTCGCCGAGACACGCAGATGGTTTGCTTATCACCGGCCCTGTTCCAGAGAATATGAAACTTGCCTTAAAGAAAACCTACGATGCGGTCCCTGAACCCAAGGTTGTAATTGCTGTTGGTTCATGCGCAATTGCCGGCGGCCCGTACATTACTCACCCCCAAGTCAACAATGGTGCCGACAGCATAGTCCCCGTTGACTTGTATATTCCCGGCTGCCCCCCACATCCTGTTACCATTCTGGATGGCTTGCTTCGACTGCTTGGCGGACTTGCTGCTGTTTCCGGATGAAACGGCAATAAGAATTGTAAATTCCAAAACTAAAGCGGGCGAACGGATTCGAACCGTCGACGTCCAGCTTGGGAAGCTGGCATTCTACCACTGAATTACGCCCGCAACTACTTTATTTCTAAACACTTACAACATACCACTTGGCGACAACCCTGATTTTGTGCCAGTTTTTGTGGCAGTTGGCGCATGTTTTATGTTCCAATCTCTCTGAAAAAGTCCTTCCTATGCAAGGCCAATTTTGTGCCACTTGATACATAGTTTACACTTCAATTTTATTCAGCATATACTAATTCAAGACAACTTTCCAGTATTTTTTCAGAGAGTTATGTTTCCGCTTTTCTTGTTTCTTCAGATTCTTTGTGGCATGTTGTATCATCATGTTGCAAAACTGAACCTGATACCTCTTTATATAATTGCTTCGGTACTAAAATGGTAGGCATTAATTCGGTACTAACGGCATCGAAACAAAATTTGATTTGGCCAGATATCTTGGGGTAACCAAAGCGATAATATAGCACCTTTGCCAGCTGTGGCATGGTCGGTTTTACTCCATCCTCACAATCGCCTCCATCGCTTTCTGCAGGGCGGGTGCGCAGCAGGGAAGTATCCAGATGAAATCGAAAGAGAAATTAACGTTTATTTACATAACATCAGGTGTTATCATAAGGTTTTATGTAGACTACAATAAGCTCAAGCGAATAGATTAAGAGCCTATCTGAATAACTCTTGAATTGCTGATATATTCAAAGGCGATGGTGCCTTTGAAAGGATTCAGAGATAAAAAAGCAAAAAGGAAAGAACCAATACAAGATTTCAGACCAGTTGTGGGAAAAGGTTGAGCCTCTGTTGCCGAAACATCCCAACACCCATCGTTTCGGCGTTCAATATTCTGTCTGAACAGCGGTTCAGGAAATGGCCCGAATTTTAGAAGAGACTGAAGATTATTGTCGTTGCTCGAATGAACAGATAGGCTTCTGTGCCACAGTTTTTCAAGACAGTCGTCGGGTACCAAAGCATCTGGTGTTTGCATTTCTCGCAGCGAAAAGGGCGCCAGTCGAAAATGGTTATATCGCCCCCAAAGGCTATCGCTGCCCCGCCGGTATACATTGAGTCTGGCGCTGCCGGTAACAAAGAAATCACACTCTATACCCTCGAATTTGCTGGTATCATAAATACCCTTAAGCGTGCGTTTCCATGTCCTGTCTTTGTGTATTTCATCCAAAATGATCAACGGCTTATGAACCGAAGATGGCACAATGGATTTAGGCGATTTGTTCCAAATCTTGCGGAATTAGATATCATCCCATATAATATCGGTTAACTTTTCGATGCTCGGCAAGCATCCTGCTTAATGTAGTTTTACCACACTGCCTTGGGCCTGAAACAAATGCCATCTTATGCTCATCAAAAGCAATCTGACTGACGGCCTGTTGTAAATATCGTATCTTCCTGTTGACTATTTTACCAGCATTGCACAAGAAGTCAAGCTATTTGACTTTTTTTGCTTATATGCAAAATTAGCCAATACCGTTATATCCGTGTGATAAGCTCATCGAGATAACTGAAGATACGATACTTTTTCATGGCTATTATTTTCCGTGCGGCTCGAAAAGGATAAGTTTGGGGGATGTAGAAAAGGTCGAGGCGATGAAGTCGACTTTGTTTACTGGAAAATGGAGGTTATCAGGGACGGGGGATTTTGTGACATTGTTTCCAGCAGATTACGGAAGGTTCAGGCGGGATACGATTTTTCATATTCAGCTTAAAAACGGCCGCAGGATAGGCTTTACCGCAATCGATTCAAATCCGGTGAAAGCGATTCTGTTACAGAAGCAGTTGCTAAAGGTTAATTGGGTGTAAATTGCAAAGTTAAAGTGTCCGAACGAGTGTCAACCATCTTCCCGGACTATACAGTACTATCTCGCAGCACAGATGGAGGATATAGCGTCTGCAAACCAAGTTATAAACAAGATTATGGAAGGCGTGAAAAGTGACTGGCGCAGAAGTGTCTCATTTGGCGCTTTTCAGGGGGTTTTGATTCCAAAATGCTTGACATCATTTGCATCAAGTGGTTATATTACAGCAACTTAGAAATTGAAGCGCCCGTAGCTCAGCTGGATAGAGCAACGGATTTCTAATGCGATGGCGTGACTGTTCAATCTGGCAGACATTTTTGAGTGTGTCATTGACCGTTTCAATCAGTGAACGCTTTCGCAGCAGGATTTTCTCCTGCCACTGCATCAAACGACATTTCATATTTGCTCGCATATTGGTTACCAGTTTAATCCCCTTGGCCAGCAGCTTTTCAAACAGACTTTGGCTGATATAACCCTTGTCACCAAATAGCTTTCCGAACAGACCGTTAGCCATTATCTCAACCACACTTCGGTCATCTTATAGCTCTTGTGTTGTGTTGATTAGTAGTCTATAAGAAGCGTTTTTTGCAGACATTTTATTAAAACAGCGGGATATTTTTTGTGTTGCGTGCCGGCTGCCAGTAGGACGCATTTAAGGGTTAATCCACGAAGAACAGATTCTTTAAGACCATTACATCTCTGTAGGTAACAACGCCGAGGATTTTGCTGCTGTCGTCGACAATCGGAACAGCGCGAAAGCCATAACGTTTAAATAGCTCCGAGGCATCGGTTAAAGTGCTTGTGGCATTTAGAGTTACTACCCGTGTTATCATTATGTCGGTTAGTTTTGCGTCTGCATTTGCCTGAAGCAACTCGCGCAAATCGACGACACCAAGCAATGTATTTTTTTCATCGACGATATATACGTACATGATAACGTCTTTGCTTACGGCGACGGTGCGAAGAGTATCGATGACCTCCCTGACAGACGTTTGGGGCGGGAATTTTATGAATTTTGTGGTGGCAAAATCGATATTCTTCTGGTCCCGCTCCTGCATAATGAGTTGAATCTGCCTGCTGTTTTTTACGTCCAGCAGTTTGATGATATCGTTGGCCTCTGAGACAGGCAAAATCGAGAGGATATCGGTGGCCTGTGCGGGGGTCATCTGGTTAATCAATTCGGCTACTTTTTCTTCCTTCAAGGAGGAAATAAGCTCTCTCTGCACGCGGGGCTCGATTTCTTCGAGGGTATCGGATGCGTGGTCGCTGTCCAATTGTTTGAATATGGCTACCCGCTGTTCGTGGTCCATTTCTTCGAGCATGTCGGCCAAATCGACGGGTGGTATTTCGGAGAGTTTTTCCTTGAGAACTTTTAATTTAACATCTCCGGCGAATCTTGTAATGTCCTGCGGGAGATGCTCGATGTACATCCATGGAATGGTGTCATTTCTGATTTTTTTGGCAAGACTATATATAAAGTTGGCAAGGCCTTTCAGGCCGATACGCCGAAGCAAACCATATCGGCTTGAGTCGACATCGGTTACATAGAGCTTATTATTCCTCATCGCCAGTTTAATATCATAAACGACCTCGACTTCATTTCCTTCGAGGTCGAGAACCTTTTTGTCGAGGACGTGGTCTTGTAGCATGACCATATTTTCGGCTGGTTTACTCTCATAGGCCTCGATGCTTTCAATGTCAACCGTGAAACAATTGTTCACAAAAGTTACTTTGGCCCAGGGAATAAGCAGCGAAGGGTATCCGAAAGACCTTTCGACAACGATGTGTGTTGCCTCGGCTAATTTTTCCGCGTCGACTATGACGATATCGGCGAGACGGCCTATTTTTTTGTCCTTGAAAAAGACTTTTCTTCCTATTATTTCACTGAGGAAATAAGTCGTCTCTGGTTTGGCTGGGCTTGTTTTGGTTTGCTCATTCATTTTTCACCTTATTTTCCGTTGAGGGTTATAATGAATTTATAAATCAATAGTCCGACCAGGAAGAGCAGATAGAGTCTGAGCATCAAGAGAACAAGTGAAGTGCTTTTCTTGACCGCAAGACGCGGATGTGCGTATTTCCTGTTTATTTCAGCAATTTTGCCAAGCCTGCCGCTGAGGAATCGTTTGTATTGGCGTGCAAAAATTTTAAGCTGTTGTATCATAGGTTTTCTCTTACTTATTTAAACAGGTTCGGGAAAATAGCGCTGACGGCGTACAAAGTTGACAGAATAATTATACCAACAACAATCGTAACGCTTATTATATTTTGCACGAGGTTGTTTTTTAATTTTCCCATAGTTTTTTCGTCGTTGAGAAGCAGTATCAAAAATACAAGAGCGGCGGGGAGCAGTGTAACGGCGATAACCTGCACGAAAAGGGTAATCATAATCAATGGCGCTCCGGGGATAAGGACGACTATGCCCGCGGTTATGAGGGTGAGAAAATAAATCGCATAGAACCAGGGTGCTTGCTTGATTTTGTTATTAAGGGAGTGAGCCCAGCCGAACACCTCGCCGAAAGCCCATGAGCTTGCAAGAGAGATGCAGATAGCACCGAGGAAGCCGGCATCAAAAAGCCCGATAGCCAGGAAAGTTCCGACGTGTGAATTTATTTTCATAAGCGCCTGGCTTGCCTGTGCCGCACTTTCAATGGGCTGGCCTTTCAATACGGTTCCCGTGACGATGACTATGAAAATTGCCACAATGACGGTAAAAAACGAACCGACGAGGGTGTCAATTTTGCTCCAGATGATGTCTTTTTCCTGAAGACTTTTATCGACGACTGCGCTTTGTTGAAAGAAGATCATCCAAGGGGCGATGGTTGTTCCGATGTTGGCCATGAGGAAGAAGAATATCTGGTTGTTAAAACCGCCTGGGAAATTTGGGATGATGCCCTGGCGGAGTATGTCAGAGACAGAAGGTTTTACCATAAAAGCGCAGGGGATGTAAATAAGGTTTACGGCGCAGAAGATGAGGGCGATTTTTTCCCACGTCCAGTATCGCCCCTTTATTACCATAAAACCCATAACCAGACACACCCCGATTACTGTCAGGTAAGGTGGAACATGGAAGATGCTTAATGCCGTCGTCATCCCGATAAATTCCGTAACCAGCGTAAGCCAGTCAACCAAGAATAAATCGAGTAGTGAAAACCATCCCCAAAAAGGGCCAAAACCGTCGAAGATGGCTTCGGCGTGGCCGCGTTTTGTTACTGCACCAAGGCGGACGGTCATTTCCTGGACATAGTAAGCCACAGGCAGCAGAAGAGCGAGGAACCAGATGAGGTGATACCCATAGTTGGCGCCGGTGGCGGCGTATGTGGTGATACCGCCTGCATCGTTATCAGCGAGCATGACGATTATGCCTGGCCCTGATATCATCAGGAAAAGCTTAACAGCCTTCATGACTCTGCGATATTCATAGAATGATTTTGCGAAAACATTCATAAAGATTTCCTATAGTTACCATTGAAAAGGTTCGCAAAATATACAAATGGTAAAAATACCTTTCAATCGATGCACCCGCAAGAAGAAAAAACCAATTTTAGTCAAACAAATGACATTTTTTTCGGCTGGTGCTGGATGTTTTTGATTTTTCCTCCGCGGTTTTGGTTAAACATTGTTTGACTTGCTTGATGTACTTGGGTAGTATGCTACTTTATATTTTTGACAGGCGATGGGCAATTAATCTTTAGTAGATACGGTAAAATAAATGTTAAAACGGCTGAATATAAGTGATGGCAAGCTGGTCGAGAACGGTGAAGGGGACGCTGTTGTATATGTCTATGTTGCTCCCGACGAAGCCGAAAGAAAGTATCTCGTCGAGCAGTTGAAGATTGACGAACATACGCTTAATTCATCGCTGGACCCGGATGAGCTAAGCAGGCTTGAGTTTGAGCCTGAACATATAGCGATGATATTCAAAAGGCCCAAGCGGTATTCTTCGGAGGACAATTTTCTTTTTAAGGTCAGTTCTACCGGCGTTTTCATATTCAAAGACCGTCTTGTTATCGTTGTGGCTGAGGAGACGCCGCTTTTTGAAGGTAAGCCATTCATCAGGATACAGTCGATTCAGGATATATTTTTGAAGCTAATCTACCGGGCCATATCGCACTTTGTTGAGCACTTAAGGGGCATCAACCAGGTGTCCAACGAGCTTGAACAGCAGATAAATATGTCGATGGAAAACAAATATCTGTTAAACCTGTTTACGCTTGAAAAAAGTCTGGTTTATTATCTAAATGCCATCAATGCAAACGGCGTACTTATAGAAAAATTAAAGAACAATGCGGCTAAGATAGGTTTCAGTCAGGATAATATGGAATATCTTGATGATATTTTGATTGAAAACAGCCAGTGCCGCGGCCAGACGGAAATTTATTCACAGGTTTTGTCCAGTTTAATGGATGCCCGAGCGTCGATTATCAGCAACAACCTTAACATACGGATAAAAGCGCTTACCCTTATAACCATAGCGATAATGCTGCCGACAATGGTTGTCAGTATTTTTTCAATGAATGTCAAAATTCCGTTCCTTTCTCATGAGGACCCGATATCGTTCTGGATAATAACGCTGCTTGCGGCGTCTTCGTCCACACTTGTCGGTGTTTTGTGGTGGCGAAAGAAATGGTAAGGAATAAATGGAAACAGCAGAATTAAAAACGGCGATATCGGATTTGTGGGCCCGGATTGATAAAATTCGGGAATGGCTTTGACTTGGCTGGAAAGAAATCGCGGCGTCAGGGGCTTGAAGGTAAGATGTCAATGCCCGGTTTCTGGAATAACCAGGAGACGGCACAGGCGGTAGTCGGCGAGATAAGTGCGTTAAAATCCGTGATAGAGCCGGCAGAAGAGCTGGTCAGGTCGGTCAGTGATTTGGCTGAGCTATTTGAGATGGCGCAGGCGGAATCGGACGAAGAGACTCTTGGGCATCTTGAAAGGGATTTGGCAACTCTTACGAAAAAATGCGACCAGGTTGAGTTGCAGGGTTTGTTGAGTCGGCCTGAAGATTCGAAGAACTGTTTTTTTAGTATTCATGCCGGCGCAGGCGGGACGGAAAGCTGCGACTGGGTTAGTATGCTGCTGAGGATGTACACGCGTCATTTCGACAGGAAAAAATACAGTTACGAAGAACT
>JAPLMV010000041.1 GCA_026386835.1 Planctomycetota bacterium
AACCTCAAGACCATCACGGCCTATGATGCCGTCAATTTTCTCACGCATCGCCTTGCAGGCAAGCTCCAGCCGCTCAAAATTCATATCCCGCATAACAATACCCGCCAGCCGCCAGAACGGCGGCAGATTACATGCCCTGCGATGCTTCAACTCCTCAGCCACAAACCCTTCAAAATCCCCCTTCAGTGCAAACTGAATTGCCGGCTGGTCAGGCAAAAACGTCTGAACAAAGACCTCGCCTTTTTTCGCCGACCGACCCGCACGACCAGCCACCTGCGAAATCAATTGAAACGTCCGTTCATTTGCCCGAAAGTCCGGCAGATAAAGACTTGTGTCGGCGCTGATAATACCAACCACCGTTACGTTTGGAAAATGCAAACCCTTTGCCAGCATCTGCGTACCCGCCAGTATGTCAATCCGCCCTTCGCTGAAATCCTTCAAAAGATGGTAGTAGTCTTTGCCCGCCATGGCATCGCTGTCTACCCTTGCCAGATGGGCCTGCGGAAACTTTCGGGCAAGTTCCTCTTCCAGCCGCTGCGAACCGAGCCCAATCATCGCCATCCCTTTGCCGCACAGCGGACATTTTTCAGGCACCAGCGTTTGTGCAAGACAATAGTGACACATTGCATAGCCGTAACTTATGTGCCTGCCGGTAATCGTTTTAATCCCTTCATCCGCCCGCCCTGGCGATTTATGAAAAGTCAGCGTAACATCGCAATTTCGGCATTTAAGAGTATCTTTGCAGGATGGGCAAAACACAAAATTGCTGTACCCTCGCCTGTTCAAAAGTAAAATCGCCTGCTCTTTTCTGGCTAATACCTCTCGCAATCTCGCCGCCAGCGGCTCGCTTATCAAATCAAGCCCTTTCACCGTCGCCGTCCCCTGCCGCATATCCACCAGCTTCATTTCCGGCACCGGCAAATCCATAACCCTCTTTGTCAATCGCACGAGATTGAAATATTTTTTATTTTGGCAATTCAACAGCATCTCAAGTGAAGGCGTAGCGCTGCCAAGTATGCAATGCGCCTCTGCCAGTTGTGCCCGTTTTATCGCCGCATCCCTGCCGTGATACCGGGGAACGGTATCCTGCTTATAGCTCGGCTCATGCTCCTCATCGACAACGATAAGCCCAAAATTGGGCAGCGGCGCAAAAACCGCCGAGCGGGCGCCGATAACCACATCTGCCTGGCCCGATTTTATCTTCTGCCACTGCGCATTTCGCTGAGCAGCCGATAATCCGGAATGCATCACAGCTATTTTCTTGAACCTGTCGTTAAAACGCTGAACGGTCTGAGCGGTAAGAGCAATTTCAGGAAGAAGCACAATCGCGCTTTTCCCCTTTTGCAGGGCTGTCTCGATGACCTTTATATAAACTTCCGTCTTGCCGCTGTCGGTAACGCCGTGCAAAAGAGTAACGCTGAATTTGCCCGAATCTATTCGGCTGTTTATCTGCGACAACGCATTTTCCTGCTCAGCGTTGAGTATGACCCGCTCTGTTTTTATTGACAATCCATCAGGAAGTACAGGCAGGGATTTTAATACCGCTTTTTCTGTTATCCTGACAATAAGACCCTGTGCCAGTTTCTTTACCGGCCCCTCCGTACAGCCGACCTGTGCAAGTAAATCCTGCATCTCAATCGCCGAATCAGTACCCATTGCACCCCTGCCAATCAGAAACTCCACAATTTCCTTTTGTCTTTTACTCTTCAATTCCTCAATTTTGAATTCCTCAAGATAGACGTATCTTTCCGTCCTGACCCCTGCTCCTTTTTTCACCGCAGCAGGCACCATCGCCGCCAGCACCTGCCCCAGCGGACAGACATAATAATTGCTTATCCACCGCGCAAGCTCCATCAATTGCGAATCTATCAGCGGCTGTTTATCTATTACCCCCAGCACCTTTTTAAGTTTGAATACCCTTCGCCCCTTTTGACTTCTGTATTCTGTATTCTGTATTCTGTCTTTTACATCAACACAAAACCCAGCCTGCCGTTTATTAGTTTTTCCAAACGGCACCTCAACCCTTTGTCCCGCTTGTATCGGCCAAAGCTCGTCCGGCACAATGTAGTCAAATTCGCTGTCCACCCCGGAATCAAACGCAACACGCACTATATGCCCGCACGAACCGGCCTCCTCGGCTCGCATCGATTCAAACAAGTTTTCGCTCTGGTACCTGCTCATAGCTATTGGCGATTGTCCCAGTTTGAAATACCTATGTCAAGATTTCGAATCTGTGTGCTTGATTAAGCCGCCATTGACTAAACTTCTATACTTGCAAAAACAAGGTCTGACCGTTATCATAAACCACCGTTTAAGAGCATTTATTAAAAACTGATAATAAGGGATTTGCTTGGAAAAAACTTCAACAAATTGTATCCGGCTGACCCGGATTCAAAAGCTCATCGTCGAGAGGATGTTAAAATCAAAGCAGACCAAACCCTGCTTTTATCTCCAGGCACAGGCCGATGTCACTGAACTTATGCACATGCGCCCAAAACTTAGAAAATCCTTCGGCGTAAAAATTACAACAAACGCTTTTTATATCCGGGCACTGGCACTGGCCGCCCAAAAATTTCCGCTTATGGTGGCGAGATTTGACGGCGACAATATAAAAATTGCAGACGCTGTAAATGTCGGCTTTGCGGTCAATGCCCCACATGGGCTTGTTGTCCCCGTCATAAAGGACGCAAATCAAAAAACCATTGTTGAAATTGCAGCTCTCGAAAAAATCCTGACAGAAAAAGCACGCGACCGTAAATTAACTCCAGCCGATATCGAGAATGAAACAATAGCATTAAGCAATCTCGGCGCTTATGACATCTATTCCTTTATCGGAATTATTCCCCCGCCGGCAAGCTGTATCCTCTCCGTAGGAAACGTAATTGATATGGTCAGGCCAAAGGATGGACAACCGACCGTCTGCAAAACCCTGATTATGACCCTCGCTGTAGACCACCGAATCATCAACGGCGCCTATGCAGCCGATTTTTTAAGTCTGATTGCTGAGCAATTGCAAAATCCGCAGCAATTAGTTTGTTAAAAAACCGTAAAAGTAACGCCGCCTGGATATTGATAAACTATACCGGTTATTAGAAAAAACTTGTAGAAAGTTAATGCGTTCAAAAAAAGGCACGACTCAATAACACTCCGCAAAGTCCAACCGCTTTACTAACACAGACAATACTTACCGGCCAGGAAAGAAAATCGCCGAAACGGCAAATTCGCGATTGATTTCTGTCCGGCCAGTGCTATATTACGCTCTATGTGTTCAATGACGTTATCCGAGAACATGCAATGAACAACCCAGTGGGTGAATAAACAAAAAAGGAGACTTGCATATGAAAAAACACGTAGCTGTAGGCGGCATAATCACATTAATGGCAATAGCGGCATTGATCGCAGGCTGCCCAAAGTCCAAGGAAGAAGTGAAACAACCTAAGATCGCTGGAATTGTATTTCAGGATGACCAGTTCTTCAGGTTGATTCAGTTTGGCATGAATGATGCAGCCAAAAAGGTCGGCATCGACTTGTTGGTAGCAAACAGTATGAATATGCCAGGCAAAGAAATTCAACTTGTTAACACATATATTGCCAGACAGGTGGACGCTATAGTAATCTCGCCAATTAGCACCAAGGCTTCCGCTGTTGCGTTGAAGCGAGCAAGTGATAAAGGCATAAAAATCATAACCTACAATTCTACAGTCGAAGGTGATATAACCTCAGTATACATTGAAAGTGACCAGGGCGATTTGGGAGCTCAGTCCGGCAAGGTGGCAAAAAAGTATATAGAGGATAAACTGAACGGCAAGGCAAAGGTCGCTATCATTGCGTTTAAGTCGCAGGTGCCTGAACAAAGCGATGCCCGTACCAACGGCTTTAAAAAGGAAATAACCAGCCTGCCGGGTGTGGAAATTGTGGCTGAACAGGATGCGTGGTTGGCAGAAATGGCTATTAAAAAAGTAGGTGACATCATCACGGCTAACCAGAACGTGGATATCATCTGGGCTGCAAATGAAGGCGGTACAGTCGGTGCAGTAATGGCTGTTAAGAATGCCGGTAAGGGAAGAAAAATTGCTGTATTTGGAACAGATACCAGTGAGCAGCTGATTAGCTTTCTTCTTTCTGAAGATAATATCCTTCAAGCCATAACAGGGCAACGCCCCTTTGAAATCGGATCCTTGGCTATTGAATCTGCGTTAAAGGTTCTGAAAGGCCAGACTGTCGACAGAAAGATTTCCATGGCAGGTGTTTTGTTATCGAGAGATGATACACAAGGCGTAATCTCCTTTCAGAAACGACTCAAAGAATTGATGGCGGGGGACAACAAATGAGTTCTGCAAAACTGCAGACTATAAACATCCGAAAGGAATATCCCGGTACTGTCGCTCTGGATGATGTTTCTATTGAATTTGAGGGCGGAAAAGTCCACGCCTTGATTGGCAAAAACGGGGCCGGTAAAAGTACGTTGATAAAAATATTAGCAGGGTCAGAACAACCGACACATGGAAAAATTCTTGTCGATGGCAATGAAGTCAAACTATATTCTCCAACGGATGCTTTCAACAAGGGAATCGCCACGGTGTACCAGGAACTGAGTCTTGTGCCGCACCTGACTGTGGCGGAAAATATTTTGCTTGGTCGCTTGCCAATGGGAACCAGTGCGAGAAGTTTCGTTATTGACTGGCCTGAGGTATTCAGGCGAGCCCAAACACTGTTGAATAGTATGAAGGTCGACCTGGACGTAAGAATGGAAGCGGCCGATTTAGGCGTAGCCCAGCAACAAATCGTCGAAATTGCCAAAGCCATGTCTTTCAATCCTTCGGTTCTTATGCTCGACGAACCAACTTCTGCCCTGGCACAGCACGAAACTGAAAGTCTGTTCAAGCTTATTAAAAAACTGGCAGAGCAGGGTGTCGCGATTATTTATATCACACATAGAATGCAGGAGTTGCATAATATTGCTGACTGTGTGACGGTTCTCAGAGACGGCAAGTACGTGGATACTATAGAAATAAAGCACGCAACCTCTGAACGAGTAGCTCAAATGATGTTTGGTGAAGCAGTGCTAAAACGCAAGCCAGCTCAATTTACGGTAAGCAAAGAACCGCTTATGGAAATTAGAAATCTGGGGCGAGCTGGAAAATTCAGTAATGTCAATTTTACACTCTACAAAGGGGAGATATTAGGAATTGCCGGATTATTAGGTTCAGGAAGAACAGAATTGCTCCGGGCCATCTTTGGAGCTGAGCCATTCGATGAAGGTGAAATAGTTCTTGGCGGGAAATCTGTAAGAACTTCAACCCCTGTAACCATGAAATCACTGGGAGTTGCATTTACGCCCGAGAACAGAAAAGAAGATGCACTTGTGCAGATTCTTAGTATCCGAGAGAATATGTGTATGGCAGGGCTAAACAGGATTTCAACGAGAGGGATTATCACAAAGGCAAAGGAACGGAAAATCGTCAACAAGCTAATCAAGCAGTTGGACATCAAAATTTCAGATATGGATTTTTCTGTTGACTCACTAAGTGGTGGAAACCAGCAGAAAGTTGTTGTGGGAAACTGGCTGAATATAAACCCCAAAATAATCCTTTTTGATGAACCTACGCGGGGTATTGATGTTCAGGCCAAGCAGCATATATTTCAGATTATGTGGGACCTGAGCCGACAGGAAATAGGCTCTGTATTTGTATCCAGTGAGCTGGAGGAACTGATTGAAGTCTGCCACCGTATCATCCTCATCAAAAAGGGCCGGATTGTTTGCGAAGTCCTGCCCGGCAATATGTCGACTGAAAAGTTATTTGTTATGTGTATGGAAGAATAAGATCAAGATTTCCGGCAAAAAACCTTCTCGGAGAAAAAATTA
>JAPLMV010000065.1 GCA_026386835.1 Planctomycetota bacterium
ATATACTTATCCATTAGAGCCTCCATTGCAAAAAGGTTATTGTGCGACGCCACAAGCGCCAGCACGTAAATTTTTGGGACATTTCATGATCCCGTATTATAACCGAGCTTGGAGGCTCCGGTTTCATAGCTTATCTGCGTCAAAAAAATCCCCTTCGTGCCCATTTGCGTTTCGTGGTGAAAAAAATATATTTTCTTAAATCCGTGTCAATCCCGTGTATATCGGTGTCTAAAATTTTTTCGTGTCTTCGGGTCTTCGTGGTGAGCTTCTTTTGGGCCAAACGCGCAGGTATCAAAAAGGCAAAAACGAAAATTCTAAAAAAATTTTCACCATTTTCTAACTCCTTATTTTACAATTAGTTATGATTTTTCTTCGTGCCTTCGTGGTGAGCCTTTTTTCGACCAAACGCGCAGGTACGCCCCTTTATAGAGATGGACACTTTTCTGTCCCCGTTCAGAGTACAGAATTTTTATTCTCTTATTCTGTGTTCTCCTATGGAGTCCTTACGGACTGTGTTCTTCTTTATGGATTTGGTGCTTTCGTTGCAAGACCGTTCTTTGACAACTGAATACCGGCACTGCAAGCATAAGCGACTGGTCTTGTAAAATAAAAAAATCCGTGTCATTGTGGCTAAAAATCTTTCGACCAAAAATATCAAATTATGCAAAACAAACCCAATTTCCAAAATGCTAAAAATGTTTTAACCTTAGTATATACAAGCAATTACAACGAACTATGAGATGTGGACTATTATGCAAAACAAACCCAATCGAACCCAATCTCAGTAAATTTTTCACTGAAATTTTGAACTCTTGTCCGCCGAAACTTTACGTGAAGGCGGATTTAACCTTAACTTTTAACTTTAAGTGTTGATATGAAAGGAACTTATGAAAAAAATGTGGCCTCAACTCTGGTGTCTTTGGATGTACTTTAGAGTACTTTAGAGTATCGTTGGAGTATCTTTGGAGTGCTTCTGAATGCGTTTGGATGACCTTGGATAACATCTGGCGACAGTTGAGTGCAATTTCGATTGCTGAATAAGGACTTATGTGATCCCATACTTGCGAGGGGGTTGACAAAATTCTGGCTGAAAAGGGATTATTTTTGTATATTGTAGCGATATGCGAATAATAGCCGGCTCAAAACGTGGAATGAATTTATTTAGCCCGGAAACGGATGTGTCCCGGCCTATCCTCGACAGGGTCAAGGGGTCCCTTTTCAGCGTGCTTTATAATTACGGACTCCCGCAGGATAAACGTGTTGCGGATTTATTCTGCGGCGTGGGTTCGTTGGGGCTTGAGGCGATTAGCAGGGGGGCTGTGTCGGTTACCTTTATAGAAAAAGACCAGCGAGTTATGGATGTTCTTAAAAGAAACATCGAAAAGGCCGGCTTCGGCAAACAATCCAAAGTAATAAGGGCCAATGCATTTAATGTTGGCGCTGTGGTCGGTGCGGATGAGCAAAAATATGACATTATTTTCGTTGACCCGCCTTATCCTCTTACGAAAGATGCCAGGGCTGGTTCGCTGCTGGATGGATTACTGGTTCTATTGGAAAGGCAGTTGGCAGCGAAAGGAATCGTAATAGTCCGCACCGAAGAGCATACCAAATTGCTCGAGCGGTACGGCAGGCTTTCGATAATAGAGCGGCGAAAATGGGGCACTATGACGATAAGCATATTAGGCCGAAAAAAAGATGACCAATAAACAGGCAGCCATAGAAATAATTAATAAATTGCACCGCAGTGGTTTCCAGGCGTTGCTGGCCGGCGGCTGTGTGCGCGATATGCTCCTGGGCCGGCCTGCAAATGATTACGATGTCGCAACTGATGCTGAACCTGCCGACGTTATAAAATTGTTCAAACGCACTATCAAGATTGGCGCAAAGTTCGGCGTGGTGATGGTGCTGGCCGGCGGTCAGCAAATCGAGGTTGCTACATTCAGGTCGGAGATGGGCTACACCGACGGCAGACACCCCGGTTCAGTCAAATTCACCAGCACCATCGAAGATGCCAAACGAAGAGATTTTACCATTAACGCAATGTTTTATGACCCCGTGCAAAAAGAGGTAATTGATTATGTCAATGGCCGGGCCGACCTCAAAAAGCGAATCGTGCGGACTGTCGGCATCCCAAAAGAGAGATTCGATGAGGATTACCTGCGGATGCTGCGTGCGGTGCGGTTTTCCGCTCAACTCGGGTTTGGGGTTGAACCGAAGACATGGTCGGCTGTCTGCGCTAACGCAAAAAATATCGTCAGGATAAGCGGCGAAAGAATAGCGATGGAACTGGAGGGCATTCTTATCAGCCCCAATCGTTCTATCGGCACATCGATGCTGATTAAAAGCGGACTTGCTGATGCGATTTTTTACGAATTCACCGGCAGGCAGTCGGAAATGGCGGTCAGGGTATTGGAACATTTGCGAAAAAAAGTTGACTTTGCACTGGCACTGGCAGCTTTCTTTGTCGCCTGGCCGACAGAGGCATCGCTTGAAAAAATGAAAGTTTTGAAACTTAGCAGAAACCAAATTAAGCACATAAAATTCCTGCTCACCGGTCGCGGCAAGTTACTTGATAAAAATATGTCTTTGTCTGCACTGAAATTGATTGCTGCCGAGCCGTATTTTCATGACCTTTATGAACTGCAGAGAGCAATTCAAAAGGCGGAGAAAAAGAGCGTTGCGGCATTGGCATCGCTGCGAAGGAGAATTAAAGCCCTTGGCGATATCGAACTAAAGCCCAGGCCTGTCCTTAATGGTGATGAGCTTATTGAACTCGGTGCCGTGCCGGGGCCGACACTGGGTCAGTTGGCGCAGGAGATGTATATTGCGCAGCTGGAAGGACAGCTTGAAACAAAAAAATATGCTCACCAGTGGGTGCGAAACTGGCTGGAAAAACGCAGAACAATCCGATAGATTTTACCCAAATACTCCATTTGTTCCGTGGTCGAGAGAGTTTTGAGTTTGTGGAAAAAAACCAATGATATCTAAAAACAACAGGTGGGTGTAATTAAGGGATGAAAATAATAAGACTTAATATATCCAGTAATAACATGTAACTGTCCCAATCCTATTCAATATCCCCTGGTATTTTCAGTGTCATTATCCCCCATAAATTCTCGTAGTTCCAGGCATCTTTCGAGCCGTCGCTTGACCACCAGATATACCCCTGTAACTGTACTCCGTTGTCTGCGTCGCAGAATTCGGCGTCAAAACCGTAGCTGTTGCCAACCACCAGCGGGGCCATGTTTTTTCCAGGTCGGCCAGACAAAGCAATACGTTCTTCAAATGTGTATAAATATCCATTCACCAACTGTCGAACCTGGCATTGAACGACCCAATAAATTCCGTCCGGATATGCCCACTGTGGTGCAGGAGTTATACTTGATGTTGTGAAATCTACGTTTTCCCCCCAAACGTTTTTGTCGGTGCTGATACCAAATTGTTCATAACCTGCCTGGGTATTTATCGGCAGAGAAGGTATGTTTGCCATCCCTGAATTGGTGGAATCTATATACAGATGCAGCGTATCTTCCAAATAAGCCATATTGTTCAGGTTATTGGCGTCAAACGGCTCGTAATTGTCATCTTTAACCTCGGCAAGTACGTATAGATAGTTTGCGTCGTGGGCCAGCCACAGGTCAACGCGGCAATCTGACTCATTATCGATTTGTCCACAAAAGGTGGTTCCAAGATTTGTTGGCGTACCATTATGACCATCCCCCTTATAAAAACTGATACCTTTGCCTTTGCTTTTGATTCCTGCCCAATCTGCGTTGTTGCCGTCAACTATAATATTATTTGCTGTGTATGGAACATCGATTGTCGGACGAGTTACAGCAAAAATAGGAGAACCCGACAACACTGCCGATAATAACAAGACGAGAAACTTTTTGCTAAAGTGACACATAGCTTTCATCCGCATATCCGACACTTTTGGTACTCTCGATTATATAAGCAACAGATTATGTAGCTGGGACATAAGAATTTGCACCGCCGCTTTTATTATTGGGATTTCCCATATTAAACGCCTGGCTACACAAACAAGGCTTTCAATTCCACAATAATATCAAAATATTCCTCACATTACAATAATCTGAAATCTTTTGTTGCGAATTTTGCTCTACGATTTTGATATTTGATTTTCATCCGGTCTGATTACGGATTGACTTAAGGCCAAATAAGGTTAAAATAGGATAAATTCAAACGGAGCAATAATTTATGAATCTTATAGCAGTAGATATAGGCAATACAAATATCAAGGTCGGACTTTTCCTTGAAGGCGAGGAAAAGGGCGTCGAATCCGTACCCGGCCAGGATGAGCAAAAGCTCACCAGCGTCTTAAAGGCCGACTGGGAACAAATCCCTCCCGTCAAAAATGATAAACGGCAAAAACGCGACGGCGTAATTGTTGTCAGCAGCGTCAAACCGATTTGGACCGCACTTGTCGAAAAAATCGTAAGAGAGACCCTCGCCGAAAAGATACTCGTCATTGGCAGAGACATACCCCTGCCGATGGATTTGTCCGTAAAGCAATCTTCCAACGTCGGCACCGACAGAGTAGTAGCCGCAACAGCAGCCTACGCAGTGGCCGAAGCAGCGGTAGCAGTCGCCAATTTCGGCACCGCAGTAACAATAGATATGGTCGATGACAGGGGCGTATTCCTCGGCGGCGTAATTTTGCCCGGCTTTGAAATCTCCGCAAAAACACTTAGCGAAAATACCGCCCTATTGCCGAAAGTTACCGT
>JAPLMV010000167.1 GCA_026386835.1 Planctomycetota bacterium
CGCTGCTGCGAGTCGTTTGGCCCCGGTAGATAACCTGACCGATAAAGGAAAGTGAATGGTTATGATAAAAATTAAAATCAGAAAAATAAAAAAATATCAATCTTTCCGAAAAGGCTCAATACTTGCTCTTGTGGTCATAGCCCTGATTATCCTGGCCATTTTGGGTCTTGGCATCCTGGATGTCGCTTTTGGCGTCAGGCGCCAGGCGATAGTATTGAAGAATGAGACATCCGCAATGCTTGCCGCCGAGGCGGGCTACGAAAGAGCTGTTTTCTGGATGGAACAGCAGCCCGATGTAATAAGCTCCCTTGTTACTGCAGGAGGCACGGCAATCGGCTCCAATACCTTTACCGGCAGCAACAGCAGTTATAATTATACAATCACCCGCAACATCATACCCGCAGGCGCGCGGGTCGTTTACCGAATCGTATCAGACGGCCACTGCGGCACATCGAACAGAACTGTGCGGGTTCTGGTGATGCAGGCGGTAACCGGCTGGGATATGGGTCTGTGCAGGGTTCCAGGCGGCACATCTTCAACTACTCCTGTATACTTTAAAACCGGCGAAATCCTTGATATTCCGATTCACATAAATAAATATAATGACAGTCCCGACGTAGCAGATATTTACATTTCGGGCACGCCGCGATTCCTGCAGGGGGTCGAAATGGGCGAATCGAAAGGCAGCAAATATAACGGAGTTATGGGGTTGTTTGAAGGGGGTATCTCTTTCGACCAGCCCGACAGTAAAATAACCGATGAAACTGTCATAACGGCCAAAGTCAACAGGTTTGCCGCTATGGCGGCTTACAACTATACGCCTGCTTACCCCTCAAATTGGTCTTCCTGGTCATCTAAGGTTACTAACCCTGCACCTGCCGTACAACTTGAATTCTTTGTGGATAATGCCGGCGTCGGCAAAGTGCGGATAACCAACAATTGCGTAGTCCAGGGATTTGCCGCAAATACTTATGATTATGCAATCAAACCCGGCACAAACGGAACACAATACCAAACATACAAGATTTATGGCTGTCATTATATCCCCTACAATATCAGCAATCCGCGACCGGACAGTAACATCATGAACATCGCAGATACTTATGTTACGCCCAGTTACGGAGGTTCACCTTTCGGCCTGATTTATGTTAACGGCAATGTTATTATCGGAAGCGCCGAAGAAAATACTGCTGCGGCTCCTGCTGGGCTTGGAGTTTCTCTTAGTCAGCTTAATATCGTCCAGGGCAATATTTGCGTTGTAGCGACAGGGAATATCTGGATAGCCAATTCGTTAACGGTTGCCGGCAATCGTAAAACAGGGGGTATGCCCGCCGATGACAACCCGAATATGATATCGCTTCTATCAGGCACGCTGGGCGTAATAAAAGTTATCGACCCAAAAATACAGAAGACGCTGGCAGCAGCAGATATTACAGTAAGCGGCACAACATACGCAAAATATGAACCTACCGGCCTTAAAAATAGTTCTGGGCTACCGTCACGTACCAATGATAGGAAAGTGCTCAACACGATGGTAGTAGAGGCAGGAATCATAGTAGGCGGCGGCGGATGGGGTGCTGAGAATGTAGACAGTCGCCAGGAATCTCTTACACCACTCACCGTACGAGGCACAATAACCGAACGCGTCCGCGGAGTAGTGGGACAAACCAAGGGTTTTCTTAAAGATTATCACTTTGACGAAAGACTGCTGGAAGGTTTTATTCCCGAAGATATGAGGTTGAAGGGCAAATATATTCCTGTTCCTGCCGGCTGGGAAGATTATCGGCCGTAACCTATAAGTTCGTCTTGCGGCCTCTAAAAGATTATCTCAAAAGGTCAGTATAACAATCCGTAACTGAACTTCATCCGTGTGGAATCTATCTAAAAACATCCCTTGACAACCCAATATGCTGTTTTATGAGACTTCGATTATTTTTGAATATTAAAACAATCTATAAAATTTCTACAAAACCACCCCTTAATTTAAGCCGATAAGAAATATACATCTAAGGGCTAAAGCCCGCAGTAATGGCAAAAAGTTTTTTTTAATGTTAATTTTAAAAGTGACGTGGAGTATGGAAACCATGACTCTAAAGAATTTGCAGACCTTGAACTGGAGGCGGCTTCTTAAGCTTGAGCAATATACCGTTTTCGGTCTCGACATAGGCTCATCGTCTGTCAAGATAGTCCAGCTCCGCAAAGATGGTCACGACTGGGTTGTTACTGCGGCAGGTATGGCGGAAATTCCCGATGGGATGGAAGATAATAAAACCCGCAGGGACATAAATACCGTCAAAGCCATTCGAAAGTGTTTTGGGGCTACAGGAATTGTGACAAAATTCGCGGTCTATGGCGTATGCGGCCCGGAAGTTGCCGTCAGATGCTTTAAATTTCCGGCATTGCCTCGTGAAGAAATCACCGGTGCCGTTACCCTTGAGGCATCCCAGGTTTGCCCCTTCAATATTGAAGAAGGTGTCGTTGACTACCAGTTGATTTCCAACAGCACAGACAGTGCTACCGGCGTTTTGGTGGCCGCTACGAATAAAATGGTAGATAAAAAGAACCGACTTGTTCAGGATGCCGAACTTAACGGCACTTTGGCCGATGCCGACGGTTTGGCACTGCTCAACTGTTTTACCGAATCCGAAAAGAGTTATACAAACAAGACTGTCGCAATTCTTAATGTTGGAAGTTCTTTCACGACTCTTGCAATTGTCGGTAATAATTCTTTGCCGTTTGTTCGCGATATCGCCTATGCAGGAAATGATATTATTAAGCAAATTGCCGACGAAAATAATGTCTCCGCAGAAACCATCACAAAGATTCTTTTCGGCTCATCCGACAATACACAGGAACAGACAGAACTGCAGCTTGTCACCAGTTTGGCCAAGGCCTGTCAGAAGCTGATTACCGATGTTACCGAAACGCTGCGATACTACGCCGCTCAGGAAAAATCAACCTTTGTCGAAAAAATATTTATTTGCGGCGGCTTTTCCCTCGTTAAGGGATTCGTGGAACTGTTTAACAATAATTTCCCGGCATCGGTTGTTTTGTGGAATCCGTTTGAAAAAATGAGATGCGAGGCGGACCGGACATGTATGGACGTTCTCCAGAAAAATGGCCCTGCAATGGCAGTGGCAGCCGGTCTTGCTATGAGGTCCATCTGATATGTTTACTATAGATTTATTAAAGGGAAAAGGCGTTCCGGCCAAAACAGGCCCGGAAGGTATTGCTGTTGCCGCAGTTGCCTTTGCCGTACCGCTTATTATCGCGATAATAATGTTAGGCGGCTTTTTCCGCAACAGAATCGTTATTTCCATACAAACCGGTGCAATATCTAATTACGACGCAAAAATTATTCAATTGGCCGATGCTGTACAGCTCCAGAAGTCTTTCGAAAATGAAAAAAACACTGTTAATAATTCCCTCGCTGAAGTTGCCTCGAACATCGGCGGACATATTCAGTGGTCGCCGGTTTTAGTTACATTAGTGGAAAATATGCCGGGGCCCGTATTTTTGACCAAACTCGACGTAAAGCAAAATAGCGTAAAAGTGAAAATGCCGCAGAAAGATGACCCAAAGAAAACAATTGAGACCCAGGTTCAAGCCAATACGCTTCAAATGAATCTTCTTGGCAGTTCTCCGACCGGCTGCGACAAGGAGGTTCGCGATTTCAGGGACCGGCTTTCTGCAACAATTCCCGCCGCAGGCAGGCAGCAGCTCGAAGACATTAAAGTTGCACAGCAGGTCGGAAAGTTTGAAGAACAGGATGCTGTTTCTTACGAAAT
>JAPLMV010000176.1 GCA_026386835.1 Planctomycetota bacterium
AGCGGAACTGACGAAAAAAATTAAAAATTAAAAGGTAAAAGTTAAAAATTTTGGAATGTAAGAGTGAATTTATGAATTTAGCCACCCCTCGATATTTGGAGGTTTGATTTTAGGGGGGTGCTTGGTGGTTTTGAGGGGGAAAAATAAATCTTGTTTTTTTGCTGTAAAAAACGCATTTTTCTTTGACAAACTAACTGCGGGCGGTTAAGTTTCTAAGCATTATAAATTTAAAACTGGAGGTTTATTCAATGCAAGACTATGAAAAACTAAAAGCATTGGTAGCTGAAATAGAAGCCGACATAAATAAGGCTCAAGGCGGAAACAAAGCTGCCGGAACCCGTGTGCGGAAACAAATGCAGGAAATCAAGAAGATTGCCCAGGCCGTCCGAAACGGCATTCTTGAAATCCGCTCGGCTGAGTAATACACCGAAAGAGTTTTTAGTAGTTAGTAGTTAGTCTTTAGTTCATCGAACTAACGACCATATGCTATTTACTAACGACTAAATACTAACGACAGGATTAGCAAATGCCGCCCCCATTATTGTTTGATTTATCACAGATAGACCTGAAGGCAGAGCCCGTCTTCGGCCGCGATGCCATCATGCAGGTTAATCCGCAAAGCTTTGAGATGCAGCAGTTGGACGGTATTCTCTGGTACGACAAGGAAAATCGCCTGATTTTAGGTTATAAGGATGTGACGGAAAACGAATTCTGGATTCGCGGGCACATACCGGGCAGGCCTTTAATGCCTGCTGTGATAATGATTGAGGCGGCTGCTCAGCTTTTAAGCTTTTACGTAAGGCGGATTCACGAAGCGGATGTCTTTATCGGCTTTGCCAGCATTGATTCTGCGAAGTTTCGTCATACCGTCCAGCCCGGGCAGAGATTATATCTGCTCGGCCATCTTACAAAGTGCTCAAGCACCAGAAAGTACACCGCTGATATCCAGGGTGTTGTTGACGGCAAGATGGTATTCGATACGACCGTCTCCGGACTAAGAGTGTGACAAAAATAAGTTCGCAGTTGGTAGTTTGGCTTGGTATCCGAGTCGAAGCGTGGAATCGCCTAAAATTAGCGGTTGATAGCCGCTGAAAAGAAATGACAAGGGAAGTACTTTTGACTTTATCGTGCAGAATTAGTTCTTACTTTTCATTAAGATTTATTTTTTGCCGACATACCATTTGAAATCAAGTAACTTTTTTACAGTTCTCTTAATAATACAGTCATTCGTTGTGTCATAGGCTGAGGTTCGAATGAGCACTTTGAGACTCGCTGGTATATGTGAAAATAATCACGCATTTGTGGCGTTATTAAAAATATAAGGTAAAATGGCATCTCCCGTAGAGATATAAGTGGATTAAAGTCACAAATTAAAATGGAGAACGCCGATGGCAAATAAAAATGATATTATTCGGCTGTCAAGATACAAGAATGCACTTATAAGGTTAAGGGCGCTAAACTTTGTAAAGGTTTTTTCTGATAACCTGGCGGATGCTACGGGCGTATCAGCAATTCAGGTACGAAGGGACTTTTCAACTTTTGATATTTCTGGAAACAGGCGAGGCGGCTATGAAGTAGATGAACTAATAAAAAGACTGAATAAAATCCTGGATAAAGATACTATTCATAAATTCATAGAGGTTGGTGCAGGAAATCTTGGCAAAGCTTTACTTCGCTATCCCGGTTTTGCCAAGAGCGGAATAAAAATTGTTGCCTGTTTTGACGTAGACCCAGCCAAATATGACCGCGGTGCGGAAATTCCCGTATTGCCTATCGAGGAACTTGATGATTTTGTCAGGAAGCATCAGGTCAGGTTTGGCATAATATCGACGCCGGACCTGGCTGCTCAACAGGTTTTGGTGCGTATGATATCATCTGGAATAAAAGGAGTTCTTAATTTTGCGTCAATATATTTAAGAGGGCCGCAATATTGCGTTATCAACAATGTCAATCTGGAATCAGAAATTGAGAATATAGTTTACTTTGTCAATCTTGCAGGGGAAAGCCAATAATACGTTGGTACTATAAGGCAGTCTTTTTATCTTACTTAGTGGTATTTCACAGGAAAGCTTGTTTTTAGAGCAAAAAGAGCTATTTTCTTACCAGCAAGTCCCATAAATACACTTAATATCACAAGACATCCTAAAAAATATAAACTGTTGTGAAAAATATCACATAAATCACTTGACAAGGTAATGGAGGTTGCGTATAATTACGATATAATGTTCATAAACGATACTAATGTGCCATAAAAACTAAATATGTGTGATAAAAAGAACATAAAAGGAGTGGTTTTAAAAAATGGCTAATAAAAGTTGCATAATCAGGCTGTCAATGTACAGAAACGCCCTTATAAGATTAAAAACGCTGAATTTTGTGAAAGTTTTCTCTGATAATCTCGCAGACGTCGCAAGGGTGACGTCTGTGCAGGTACGCAAAGATTTTTCTCTTTTTGGAATTTCCGGCAATAGACGAGGCGGGTATCTGATAGACGAACTGATATCTCAAATAAGTGCAATTCTTGGCAAGGATAAAGTGCAAAAATTCATAGTGATAGGTATAGGCAATATTGGTAAAGCCCTATTAAATTATCCCAGTTTTAAGAAGAATGAGATAGAGCTTGTTGCAGGTTTTGATATTGACATGAACAAGCATAACAGAGATGTGGAAGTTCCCATATTGCCTCTTGAAGAGCTGGGCAAGTTTGTTGCGGAAAATGAAATTAAATTTGGAGTTATTTCAGTTCCTGATTTTGCCGCACAGGAAGTTTTGGAACTTATGTTTCGGGCGGGCATAAAAGGGGTTCTCAATTTTGCCCCAATATGTCTGAAAGAGCCCCCTGATTGTGTGGTGCGCAATATTAATCTCGAGACCGAACTTGAGAACATAATTTATTTTACCAATTTTGCAGAACAAGCTGGAGCGAGTAGATGATTGGGCGGTCATTAAAAGTGAGAATATTGCTGTCGTTTCTTGCAATTATATCTGCGTTGTCTCTGTCGATAGCCCTGCTGGGATTTTACGTAATAAAAAAGGACATCATGGATATAGCTCAACGCACGGTGAAAAACGATCTTAGCTTCGCGAGGGAAGTATACAGGCAGGAAACCAAAAGCATTGAAAACACAATTCGTTTTGCTGCTTTAAGGTTTTTCCCTCGAGATGAGGTTTTAGAAAACAATGCAGAAACACTTAAAATACAACTGAATGAGATAAGAAAAGCAGAAGGGCTGGATGTATTAACCCTGGTAAACAAAGATGGGCGGGTTATCGTCAGGTCCAGGAATCCATCGATCATTGGTGATGAGCAAAAATCTGACGAAGTGGTGAGCAAAGTATTATCAGAAAAGAGAGCGATAGGCGCTACCACAATAGTGTCCATGGCAGAACTGGCAAAAGAAGGGCAAGGGCTGGTCGAACAGGCATATATTAAATTTATAGCCACTCCAAAGGCCAAGCCGACCGAAGAAATCGAGCAAACTTCGGGAATGATGATAAAGGCTGGGGCGCCTGTTTTTGATCATAACGGCAATATAACAGGTGTGCTCTATGGCGGCAACTTGTTAAACCGGAATTACGGTATTGTTGACAGGGTTAAAAAGATTGTCTATCAGGAGACTAAGTACAACGGTAAGGACATTGGCACAGTAACCATTTTCCAAAAGGACTTACGCATTTCGACCAATGTCAAGAGCGCCGATGGTAAACGTGCGATTGGAACGAGAGTATCACAAGAGGTGTACGACCAGGTACTTGGGCAGGGTCGGCTCTGGGTAAACAGCGCATTTGTAGTAAATGACTGGTACAAAACCTCATACGAGCCCATCAAGAACATTAACGGGCAAATTATCGGTATGCTTTATGTCGGCACTCTGGAGCAGCCTTTTAATGATATTGCCAGAAATACCCTGTTAATTTTCCTGGCAATTATTGTTGCAGCAACATTTTTAGCCGTAGCGATCTCTTTCGTTCTTGCTGCGCGTATTTCCAGGCCTCTTACTAATTTACTTGATGCCACGGCAAAGCTTTCTACCGGCGAACTTGGGCACACGATAGAAACGGAAACCAGCGTGAAAGAATTGAATAAACTTGCTGTGTCTTTCAATGAAATGTCAAAACAGCTTGAAGAAAGGGATAGTAATTTAAAGCTTTCGAATGAGATGCTGGCAGAACTTAATAAACGCTACATTGACCTGATAGGCTTTGTTTCGCATGAACTCAAAGGTATCCTGGCAACCGTAGTTATGAATGTCTGCTCAGTACAGGAAAGTCTGCTGGGGCCAATTAATGAAAAACAAAAGAAGGCACTGGATGGTGCGACCAGGAGTCTGGATTATTTAACCGCTACCGTTAAAAAGTTTCTTAATCTCGGCAAGATTGAAAAAGGTGACCTGGAAGTAAAAAAAACAACTGTCAGACTAAAAAAATGTGTTTTCGATATTACAATAATTTCGCAACTGCCCGCTGCGGCAAGAAAGAACATGACCATTCGTAATGAAATAGATGTCGATCTTTGCGTCGAGGCGGATATGGAGCTTATGCAAATAGCGGCTACCAACCTGATTGCTAATGCGATCAAGCATGGTCGAGATTACGGCAATATAGTATTGAGTTCAAAGATATTTGAGAATATCGGCGAGATAGAGGTGTATAACGATTCGGAGCCTATCCGTCAGGAAGATAAGGAGAAATTGTTCAAGAGGTTTTCCCGGCTTGATACTCCTGTGAACAGAAACGTCAAGGGTACAGGTTTGGGTCTTTTCATAACCAAGCAGATTATAGAGAAACACGGCGGCAAAATCTGGGTTGAGCCGAGAAAAAACGGCAACTCATTTATTTTTCAATTAGCAATATGATAATGGTCTTTTAAGGATTTTTGTTTATGCCTGATGTGCGATGTTGTAATTGTCAGAGCGAAATATCTGAGGAAGATATGCTCAAACAGCTTGATGGTATTCTGGATGACTATAAAGGAATCAACGGTGCATTGATACCAGTTCTCCAGATTGCCCAGAACATGTTCGGTTATCTGCCGGAGGCGGTACTAAAACGAATAAGTCTGATATTGAATAAGCCATACAGTGAAGTTGCCGGTGTGGTTAGTTTTTATTCGTTTTTTTCCACCGTACCGCGTGGTAAATACCTTGTACGTGTTTGTCTTGGCACCGCTTGTTACGTTCGCGGCGGCAAGGATGTTCTGGATTCTTTTAAAAAGGAACTCAAGATAGACGTAGGTCAAACCACTGAAGACAAGCTTTTTTCGCTGGATGTTGGCCGTTGTTTCGGAGCCTGCGGTCTGGCACCTGTTATTATGGTAAATGACGATGTTCACCAGCGTGTAAAAACGGTCAAAATCGGCGAACTCCTGGATGCGTACAGAAACAAAGAAAACGAAACTGAGAAGGAGGCAAATTAATGGTTGCCGGACAAAAGATAAGCAGTATTAAGCAATTCAATGCTGTTTGTGACGAGATACGTCAAAATCAGAACCTTGGCTTGAAAGCAAAGGAAGAAATTCGAGTCTGTATTGGCGGAGGTTGTATCGCATCTGGTTCTTTAGAGGTGAAAGCCGCATTTGAGCGGGCTTTGAAAAAGCAGGGACTTGAAAGAAAAATTTCGGTTATTGGAACCGGGTGCCTTGGCCCCTGTGCTCATGGGCCTGTTGTACTGATAAGCAAAGACAACGTTTTTTATCAGAGCGTAGCTCCTGAGAACGCACATGAGATTATTGAAAAGCACATAATTGGCGGCAAAGTTGTTAAACGCCTGACCTGGAAAAAACAGGCCACAGAAGAATCTGTTCCCGTTCATGATGATATAGAATTTTTCAAGAAGCAAACAAAAATTGTTTTGCGAAATTGCGGTCGAATCGACCCCACAAGCATTGACGATTATATTGCCCATGACGGCTATCATGGGCTTGTAAAAGTGCTGACCTCTCTTTCGCCTGATAATGTAATCGAAGAGATGAAAAAATCCGGCCTGCGAGGTCGAGGCGGAGCAGGATTTCCGACATGGATGAAGTGGTCTTTTACACGCAAAAGCCCGGGCGACACTAAGTATATTCTCTGCAATGGCGATGAAGGAGACCCAGGGGCTTTTATGGATAGAAGCGTGATAGAAGGAGATCCGCACAGTGTGATTGAAGGAATGGCCATCGGTGCATACGCCATAGGCGCAGCCCAGGGATATGTGTATGTGCGAGCTGAATATCCGCTGGCGGTACAGCGACTTGGCAAAGCAATCGACGATGCCAGAAAGAAAGGACTGCTCGGAAAAAATATTTTCGGTACAGCTTTTTCTTTTGACCTTGAAATTCGTATGGGCTCCGGCGCGTTTGTATGCGGCGAGGAAACAGCTCTTATCGCTTCGATAGAAGGCAAGCGTGGCGAGCCTCGTCCTCGCCCGCCTTTCCCTGCGGTCAAAGGACTTTGGGGTAAGCCTACCGTTTTGAATAACGTAGAAACCTACGCAAACGTGCCGGCTATTATAATTAAAGGCGGTGACTGGTTCGCTTCATTCGGTACAGAAAAGAGCAAAGGGACAAAGGTGTTTGCTCTTGCCGGTGCGATTAAAAACGCCGGACTTGTCGAGGTACCTGTGGGTACTACACTGGGTGAGCTTATTTACGACATTGGTGATGGTGTTCCCAATGATAAGGAATTCAAAGCCGCTCAAATTGGCGGCCCTTCAGGAGGCTGCATACCAAAGCAACACCTGAATGTTCCGCTTGATTATGAATCGCTCAATGAACTTGGAGCTATTATGGGATCGGGCGGTCTTGTTGTAATGGATCAAGACTCCTGCATGGTCGATGTCGCTCGCTTCTTTCTTGAGTTTGTTCAGGAGGAGTCCTGCGGTAAATGTGTTCCGTGCCGCGTTGGCACCAAGCGGATGTTGGAAATTCTTACCAGAATTTGCGAAGGCAAAGGCCAGAAGTCGGATATAGACACACTTATAGAGTTGGGCAATCAGATTAAAGATACTGCTCTGTGCGGCCTTGGCCAAACGGCTCCGAATCCTGTTTTGTCTACGATTAGATACTTCCGGGAAGAATATGAAGAGCATATCAATGAGAAACACTGCGAAGCCGGTGTTTGTCCAGGCTTGGTCAGGGCTCCATGTCAAAGCGCCTGCCCCGCAAACGTGGACGTTCCTGGCTTTGTGTCACTTGTTGCAGAAAGAAGGTATGCCGAGGCTTTGCGACTGCACAGAAATCGCAACCCGTTTGCCTCTATATGCGGCAGAGTCTGCTTCCATGTCTGCGAGAGCAAATGCAGACGAGCGGCGTTAGATAAGCCTGTATCAGTGCGAGGAATAAAGCGTTTCATGGCAGACCAGGAAATTGTGGTTCAGTTGCCGGAGGTACGCGAAAATGCTGAAAACGCCAGGCGGAAAGTTGCAATCATAGGAGCCGGGCCGGCGGGATTGTCCTGTGCTTATTTCCTTGCCCGCCTCGGGTATCGGCCAAAAGTTTTCGAGGCAGAACGGAGACC
>JAPLMV010000146.1 GCA_026386835.1 Planctomycetota bacterium
AGTTTCGAGATGTTTTGTCTGTCAGGGAAAGGTTTTGGGCAAACAGTATTCTGCGGAGAACTCGGTTTTTTTAGCAAACTGTGCCGGATTCCACGGTGAGGCCTGTTCGATTTTCGCCGGGCCATATACCGTCGCACCACAAATCCACGCTATTGATTGCGGGTCTATTCAGCTTTCTAAATGACGGCAGAGGCTCCAATCAGAGCAATCACATGTATAAACTGGGCCCCAATCATCAGGGGATTGTTGAACGCGGTTCCAAAACCACCAGCGACTCTTATATACTCTGGCCGGCAAAAGTAGGGGCATTTACCGTTGTGATGGGAAGGCACTATCGAAACTCGGACACCTCGGATTTGCCTTTTTCATATCTAATCGAGCATGACGATGAAAGTATTCTGGTACCCGGAGTGAATCTGCAAAAAGTCGGCACCGTCAGGGATGCCAGAAAATGGCCCAAACGCGACCTCCGTAAGGACCCCGTCAAGCTGGACTTCATAAACTTCAAACTTTTGAGCCCTTATACTATTCAAAAGATGCTCAGCGGTGCGCGGCTTCTCTCCAATCTCAAATCCATGGCCGGTGAAACATCCGATTACTATACCTACCACAGCGTCAAGATTAAAAGCTTATCATTATGCAACGGCATCAAACTGTACCAAATGGGCGCTGATAAATTCCTCGGTAACTGCTTGATTAAAAGGCTGGAAAACAAACAACCTAAAAACGCTGACGAGCTTCGCTCAATTCTTGCGCCGGAAACCACGACAGGAACTGGAAAATGGGTTGACCTTGCCGGCTTGTTCGCGCCGCTGGAAGTCGTGCAAAAAATGCTCGATGATATTGAAAGCGGCAAAATCTGCACGCTTGAAGATGTAACCGAGTGCTTCCGTTCAATACATGAAAACTATTCCGCCTATGAGTGGGCATGGGCGGCAGACATCCTCCAGCAGCGGCTTGGTAAATCCATAGACAAAATGACAGCAGACGACATACTCGAAATGACAGCCAAATGGAAAGAGGCAGTTATAAAGCTTGACCAGATGCTTTACGACGATGCGAAAAAAGAATTCTCGCCTTCAGCCCAAATCGGGTTCGGCATAGACGGCGATGAAGAAACAAAACACGCCGATTTTGGTGCGGTTCGCGGCACATTCGAGAAAAACAGCTTTGTCGCTGAAATCGAAAAGCATATAGACGCAAAAACAAAGCTTGGTGATGATCTTATCGGGCGAATGCAAAAGTTGCGCTGAAAAAATTGTTTTTTAAGAAAGGACAAGATATGAGGGTAATTATTGAGCCGAATTATGAGCTGGTTTCCAAATGGGCGGCGAATTATGTCGCAAACAGTATCAATAAATTCAAACCTGCGGACCCCGAGCCATTTGTACTTGGCCTTCCTACAGGTTCTTCGCCACTGGGAATGTACAGGGAACTGATAAAACTTAATAAGGCAGGGAAGGTTTCATTTAAGAATGTGGTTACGTTCAATATGGATGAATACGTCAACATTCCCCATGACCATCCTGAAAGCTACCACTCGTTTATGTGGAACAATTTTTTCAGCCACGTCGATATCCGCAAGGAGAATGTGAATATCCTTAACGGTAATGCGACAGACCTTGAAGCTGAGTGTCGGCAATACGAGGAAAAGATTGGAAACCTTGGCGGCGTAGACCTTTTTATCGGCGGCATAGGTCCTGACGGCCATATAGCGTTCAATGAGCCTGGTTCATCGCTTGTCTCACGGACGCGAGTTAAAACGCTGACCCATGATACCATACTGGCCAATTCACGATTCTTCGGCGGTGATGTTAATAAAGTCCCTAAAACCGCACTAACCGTAGGCGTTGGCACAGTTATGGATGCCCATGAAGTTATGATTATCGTCAACGGCCACAATAAAGCCAGAGCACTTCGGCATGCTATTGAGGAAGGTGTCAATCATATATGGACTATCAGTTCACTGCAGATGCATCCACACGGGATTATCATTTGTGATGAGGACTCAACGGCGGAACTGAAGGTCGGCACGGCAAAATATTTCAAGGATATAGAGTCGGCAAATCTCGACATTGCGTAGTGCATAGACAAAGAATAAAATGATTTTGTATCGTGCGGGAAGCTGTTTGTAAGATGTGTACGGTATAAGACTTAGGCAATATTTGAAGATGAAAAAAAATCTTGAAAAGGTTGCAAAAGAGGACGGTCGATACAGCCCGCAGGCTGTAAAGTTTGTTTATGAGGGGCTTGGATATGCTGCGCAAAAGATGGTAGCTGAGCCGGAACACGTCAGCGGGAAAGTGCTTTGCAAAGGGCTGCAAAAACTGGCGATAGAAAAATGGGGTCGTCTGGCAATGTTGGTATTGAACAACTGGAACATAAGAAGCACAAGTGATTTCGGGCAAATAGTTTATCTCATGATCAAGAACAAGTGGATGAGCGCTCAGCCGACCGATTCAATTGAGGATTTTACTGGGGTTTATGACTTCAAAACGGTATTCAAGGACGAGTTTGCGTTTTGATGTTAATTTGGGCTGTTGTTTTGTGGTAAAATTGCGATTAGTCCTTTGCTGTAAAGGGGTTTGAGGTGAGGTGCTAAACAAGTCATTTGCAGGGCGAGTGAATTGGGATGGGTCTTTGTGTCGAAATTTTGTAAGAATTTGGAATAATTTTGTTTGCA
>JAPLMV010000310.1 GCA_026386835.1 Planctomycetota bacterium
TTGATATGAGCGAAATGCCGCCGTTATTGCCGCTGATAAAACAGTATGATATCGTCAGTTGTTACCGGCTGAACCGCCAGGATAATATGATACGCAAAATCAATGCCTGGTGCTGGACAAAGCTGGTGTGTTTTCTTTTCAAAATGAAAATCCGTGATATTGATTGTGCGTTCAAGCTGTATAAAAGGGAAATATTCGATAGCATCAAAATGACAAGCACCGGAGCGCTTATTGATACCGAAATCCTCGCCCGGGCGACACGCAAAGGGTATACTATTACTCAAAGAGGCGTACATCATTATTCGAGAACGGCAGGCACTCAAACCGGCGCAAAAGTAGGAGTGATTATTCGTGCGTTCAGGGAATTATTTAAGCTTTACAACCAGATAAAAAAAGAAAGTTAAAGTGTAACACGCCATAATGACTAACGACTAATCTATGGGTGATGTAAAATTTAATTTGTTCATTTATGGTTCGCTGCGGGCACCTGAGATTTTCAAGTCCGTCAGCGGCTTAAGTTTCACTTTTGACCGCTCTGAGTCAAACGATAAGACGCTTTTTGCCGAGCCGGCGTTGTTGCCGAACTATCGAAAGGTCAGCCCGGATAATGTCTACTTTTATGCAGTCGCAAACAATTCCTCAAAAATCGAGGGCTTTGTAATCTACGATGTCCCTTCGCAGGTGATGGCAGAAATCGACAAGTTTGAGGGAAAGCGCTACGACAGGGAAACTGTCCGGGTGAATACCGCAAAAGGTTTCGTTGATGCAATGGCTTATCTGGCAAGCTATAAATCGATGAAAAAGCGGTTCGGCGACAGGTTTCACGTCAACTTGATTCATGAACTCTGGCTTCGCAAGCGTATAGAGGAATTTATCAAGAAGCGTACCCGTCCCGGCGACCAGACCGCCGATGCCGAGCTCGAGCGCCGGGCCGACAGGGAGCTTCTTGCGACGACCGAACGCGACCTTGTCATAAGTCACTACCGTGCCGATGCCGTCAGCGATTTTTATCTGGAGCACGAACTTAATCGTCCTCGCCCGAGCATAAAGCACCTCTACAATGACGAGCAGGCCAAACCATTTATCGAAAATTACTTGGCCATGGTTGTTAAGCAGGTGTTGATAAACCAGCTCGACGAAAAAATCCAGTCGCAGTATCGATTTGAACTTGAGCATATTCGGACATCAGAAAGGTATTTCAAACGGTCGGTCAGTCTGTTGATGTCGCTGCAAATGGTAAATGCCAACAGCCCGACGGTTGATTTGATTATCAGGCAATGCCTTGATACGATGCCGTATGAAAAATATGACCTTATCGACTATGTAAAATATGCGGTTGGCGCAGCCGAAAGCATTTTCGATTTGCGTGTTGCTCGTTCACAGCTCGATCGGATTCGGCTGAACTTTGACCCCGGCCTTGTACCAATCGGGGCCGAACTCGAATTGAGCAATCTTGGGCCAAATGCCGTTACGCCGCGAAAAAATTCCCGAAAAATAGCAGACTCCGTTTATAACGGCTTTAGTTATTTCCATGATTTTCAGATGGACGTCCTGTCATGGAAGCTTGGCGGCTACATCGATGACCATACAGGAGCAACCGACCAGGCAAGGCGATGCGGTTTTTTGGAACTTGCGCCGGGAAGATTGAATATAGAAGGGGAGTTGTCCCGCCCTGCAACCGCTGACCCGTGGCTATTAAGTCAGTTGATACGAGAGATTGTCGATTTTTATGACGTAAAGCCGCACAGTCTGCATCTTTCTTTTCAGCTTCGCAAAAGACAAATCGGCAATCAGAGGGTTTTGCCTCTTGATTTTGTCAAATGCCTGTTTGTGCTCGGCGGGGGACTGGAACAAAAAAACTCAGGCAGGTTCTGGATTTCGAGGATGGGATACGAGGAAATCACAAGACGCTCTTACGGTGAGGAACTTGTTTTTGCCAGGACAAGCAAACGAAGATGGTATATGGGTGAGGATGAAATTGCCGACAAGGCGCCGCCCCAGGCGACCACGCATATCCAGCAGTATAAATTTATTCGCCTCGAAAAAAGAGCCAACTATGAGCCGTTAATTTTTTGCCTCAAGGGTCTGCAATTGGCTTATAACCCTGCGGATTATTTAACCGTTGAGCAGATGCAAAATAATCCCAAACTGCGACAGGAGTACGAGGAACTGAAAAAATGTGCCGCTGACCCTGCTGCGATAGACGAACAGACGATAAATAAATTTGTTGAAACAGTACATGCCGGCCTGATGGACGAAAGACACCACCATCCAGCACACAAATTACATCATATCGACTGGGCTGTAAGCATCATCGGTGCACAACTGTATATGTTTAATGAGCAACTGAAAAAAACAGACAATCCTACTTAACTGCCTGAAGATATATTTTCTTTTTCTTTAGTCTTTTTACGGCAAATTCCGCAACCTCGCTATGGTCGAATGCCATATTTTTGGGTAGGTTTTCTATGTCGAACCATTTTGCTTTTGCAGCATCGTCGCCGCCTTTTACCTTGTTTTGACCTTTTGCTGCGATACCCATAAACACTACGGTAATCTGCCTTCCCCGCGGGTCTCTGCCGCATCTGCCGAATGTGCGCATCTGCTCGAGCGGCACATTTGCCAGGGCAGTTTCCTCCTGCAATTCTCTAGCAGCGGCGTCTTCGAGTTCTTCATCGATTTCGATAAATCCGCCTGGTATGGCCCATTTGCCTCTGAACGGCTCGTTGCCTCGTTTGACCAGCAGCAATTTTGCCCTGTGATTTTGAAATGTGAAAACAACCGCATCGACGGTAACCATCGGCCTGGGCCAGTCGTAAATATATTTTCCTTTTTTCGCCATAGTGAAGCCATATCAACAAAACAATTTGCTAAAAGTGTCCTTATCGCTTAAAATTCTACCGTAATGGCAAATAAATTCAAAAACATTCTTATAATTAAACCAAGTTCGCTTGGCGATATAGTGCTGGCTCTGCCGGCCCTGTCGGCATTGCGCAGGAGTTTTCCTGATGCGAAAATCAGTTGGCTTGTCAGGCCTGAATTTGCGGCACTGCTTAAAAATCATCCGCACCTTACGGAAATAATCCCTTTCGACCGCAAGTTTCTCGGCAAGGCATGGTATAACCCGCTGGCATTCGGGGCACTTCTATCGCTAATTAATAAACTTCGCCAAAGCAAATTTGATTTGGTGATTGACCTGCAGGGTCTTTTCAGAACGGCCTCTTTGGGCTGGCTTTCAGGTTGTGCCAACAGGTATGGAATGGCAAAGGCAGCGGAGTTTGCACATATTTTTTATACTCACAAAATCACACAGGATAATGGCTGTACCCATCTTGTTGATTACTATCTGAAGATAATTAAAGCTGCTGGGGCATCGGATGTCTCTGTGGAGTTTGTATTGCCGCAGGATTCTGCTGCCGCCGAGTCGGTGGGTAAACTATTGGGAGGCCGTAATATTAAACAGGGTAACTATGCGGTTCTTGTGCCGGGTTCGGCACATAGTGATAAATGCTGGCCTGTAGAGCGGTTTGCGGCAATAGCATCTAAAATCTCATCGCAGTTCGGCTTATCTGTGATTGCTACCGGAACTGCGTCGGAAAAAGACACTGTTGAAAAATTAAAAGCTGCCGCTAATGTCCCCATCGAGAACTTTGCCGGCCTTACAAATTTAAGCGAGCTTATCGCTCTCTTGAAGGGCGCAAAAGCTGTAATAAGCAACGATACCGGTCCGGGCCATATCGCTGCGGCGCTGGGCAGGCCTTTGGTTTTGATATTCGGCAGGAGCAACCCCGCCAGGGTCGCTCCTTATGGAAGAAGCAATTGCATCGCAGCGGTCGAACCTTTCGGCAGGGGGTTAAAGGCCGACAGCGCCAATCCAGGACACGACATTAAAGAAGTTACCATTGATGAAGTTTATCGGAAGGTACGTGAACAAATATCATGATAAGCAGACGAATAAACACCAGGAATAGATTCACGCGAATGATGCGGTTTTTGAAACTGCGAATTTTTCACGCCGGCGATTCGCCTCACCGCATCGCGCTCGGTGTGGCACTTGGGTTATTTGTCGGATGGTCGCCGGCACTGGGTTTTCATATTTTAATAGTTCTGGCACTTAGTATCCCGTTGCGGGCAAATAAACTCGCTGCTCTTGCCTCTGTATGGGTTACGAACCCTTTTACCTTTGTTCCAGTTTATTATCCCAGCTACCTGTTGGGAAGGAAACTGTTGCTGCTTTTCGGATTTAAGTCGTCGGTTTCGAATAAGCCGATTCATGAGCTGCTCGGCGAGTTCAATTTATCGCAATTT
>JAPLMV010000180.1 GCA_026386835.1 Planctomycetota bacterium
TCAACTGGAACAAGGGCGACGAAGGCTCAAAAGAAGAAGATATCAAGTGGGCCAGGGAAGAAAAGAAGGTTGAAGAAGAGCTGTAAAAATCCCCTCAAAATGTAAAAAATTAAGTAAAAGGGTCTCAATGTTGACTCAAAAAATAAGTTTTATTTTTGTTTTTTTATTTTGGTCTTGTTCTGGCTTTGATTTTTAAAGGAGATAAAAATGCTCGCAGCTACACTCGGAATAACCGAAATACTTGTCATATTGCTGTACCTGTTCTCTGTTCTTTATCTGGGCTGGCTGGGGTATCGAAAGACCACCACCGCTACTGACTATCTTGTTGCCGGAAGGCAGGCGCATCCGTTCATAATGGCGTTGAGCTACGGCGCAACATTTATTTCGACAAGTGCCATCGTGGGCTTTGGCGGCGTGGCGGGATTATTTGGAATGAGCCTTTTGTGGCTGACGTTCTGTAACATTTTTATTGGCATCTTCATTGCGTTTGTATTCCTCGGCGGGCCGGCCCGGCGGCTTGGGCATAGTCTTGACGCCCATACGTTCCCGGAATTGCTTGGCCGACGCTTTGACAGTAAATTCATACAGATTCTCGCCGGCCTGATAATATTCTTCTTTATGCCGTTATATGGAGCGGCGGTACTTATCGGCGGAACTGAGTTTGTCTCCACCGCTTTCAATATTGATTATGACGTAGCGCTTCTGGTTTTCAGCGTTGTTGTTGCGGCTTATGTTATCGCCGGAGGTCTCAAAGGTGTGATGTACACCGATGCCCTTCAGGGTGTTATAATGTTTGTAGGTATGGTGATTCTGCTGATTTTTACCTACGTTAAGGTTGATGGGTTCATAGATGGTCATAAACAATTGACCGAGATTGCTTCGCTTGTTCCCGGGACATTGAAAGAAATCGGCCACAGAGGGTGGACGGCAATGCCTGCCTTTGGATTTGGTGATAAGAAATATAACCTCTGGTGGATTGTAGTAACGACTATAACGCTTGGTGTCGGAATCGGTGTTCTTGCACAGCCGCAGCTTGCGGTGAGATTCATGACGGTAAAAAGCAAGCGTGAACTGAACAGAGCTGTTGGCATAGGCGGTGTTTTTATTCTTTTTATGACCGGTGTCGCTTTTGCGGTTGGTGCTCTTTCAAATGCATATTTTATCAAACATGGGAATCCATTGAGTGGCCGTGTCATCAAGCAAATTAACCCGGAAAAAGGATTTGCCGTGCTTGCGATTATGAAGCAGGATGGTGACAAATGGGTAGACGCATTAGATGCAAAAGGCGTAGGCAAAAAAGCGCCTGTACTTCTCACCGGTGAAAGCGTAGCCACGGCTGTTGTTGATGGTAATAATGTTTCTATCGTTCAGGGCCGAAGCATCTCGATTGTTTATGCAGGCGGTAATCCAGACCAGATTATTCCCACCTATATCAGTTCGGCTATGCCTAAATGGTTTGGGCTTGTGTTCCTTCTGACCTTGCTTGCAGCGGCGATGAGTACCTTATCGAGCCAGTTTCATACATTAGGCACTGCAATGGGCAGGGATGTTTTTGAGCAGATTACCGGTCAGCACGGCAAAAGCATCGCCATAACCCGAATAAGCATCATCATCGGACTAATTATCGCCGTTATTCTCGGTCATTATACCCGCGGCGGATATATTATCGCCCGCGCGACGGCAATATTTTTCGGTCTGTGTGCATCGGCCTTTTTACCGACATTCATCGGTGGACTGTTTTTCAAACGAATGACCAAGGCAGGCGCAATCACTTCGATGATCGTCGGTTTTTCGGTAACCGCGTTCTGGCTGCTGTTTGTCAAGGCGCAGGAAGCGGGCGATATCGGCCTGGTGAAATTGTTTACCAACGGCAAGCCCAGTATTCTGGCAGACTACCCCAACTGGCCGGTCGTCGACCCGCTGGTTATTGCCTTGCCAATTTCCATTGTTGTTGCTATAAGTTTGATTATGCTGTGGATAGGTATGTCAGCGACAGCTGCTGACACAACGGCCCCAGCAGCGGCAGCGGCGGTAGAAAAGGAAGTGGCTTCTCCTGAAGCGGTCAAGACGCCGTCCCTGATAGATATGTTTCACAACCCGGCGCCGTGGCTGGAGATGGGGGCCGATGCCCGATTCAGAGAACACGCCGGCTTTAACTGGACAGGGCTTAACAATCGGGAAAAATATGAGGGCAAATCTAACAATGACTGGCATTGGGAGAGATACCGTTTGCGTTGGTGGACGAAAGTTAAACTTGATAAAAATAACGATATCAATACGAGAATGACCTGGGAATTCCGAACGTATGACTTGCCTCCATTACAGAAACAGAGTACAGACTTTGATGAAATAATAATGGACAATTTGAATTGGACAAGCCGTAATGTTTTTGGTTTACCAGCGACATTAGTCTTCGGGCGCCAGGACATCAAGCTTGGCGAGGGCTGGCTTGTAGCTGATGGAACACCGGTCGATGGGTCTCGAACCTTTTATTTTGATGCGATAAGAGTTACTTATGATTTGCGTGAAAAAACAAAACTCGACTTGATATACATCAACCAGCACCCGAACTCCGACTGGTTTCTTAAACCTATTAACGACAGGAACAAATATGTTACTCAACAGCAGGAACAGGGCGCTATCCTTTACCTTACTGACAAGACTTTCGGAGATACCCAGCTTGAAGGGTATTTCATGTATAAAAATGACAACCCGGTCGATGGGCCTGCACGTAATTTCTCAACTTCAAACATAACCAACAGGAGTAAAAAGGCGGAGATATATACTCTTGGTGGGGCTGTTTCCGGGCCTATTTCCAGCCATTGGAATTACCGCATCGAAGGTGCTGTACAAACGGGTACTTCCGCCTCTCCAAACTCGGCAGTTACAAGCAACGATGAAACCGAGGCTCTCAGAGCTTTTGGCCAAAAAAGCAATCTTGAATATTGCTTCAAGGATTCAATGGATAACAGGCTGCATTTGGCATACGAATATCTGTCCGGTGATGACCCTGGTACAAAACGCGTTGAATCATTTAGCCCGTTATGGGGTGAATGGCCGCAGTGGAGTGAGCTGTATCAGCCTTATGTGACTTCTCTCGAAGATCAACAGGTTTCGAACCTTCATCGAGTTACCTTTGGACATAAGATTAAGCCGAATTCTAAGTGGGAAATCCTTACAGACTATCATTTGCTCTGGGCAGACCAGAATACCTATAAAGGTAACGCAAAGTTTACCGATAGCGGTAACTTCCGCGGCCAATTGATAACCTGCTGGGCAAGATACAATTTCACTAAAAATATTAAAGGTAATCTAATCGGCGAGTATTTTATGCCGGGGAATTATTATGCATCGAGCAACAGAGATAATGCATTATACTTCCATTTCACCATTGAATACCTTTTCTAAAAAAATAAATGCCTGACTTGGACTTAAAAGCCCGGCCTGAAAAGCCGGGTTTTTTTTTGCTTGATTAAAATATCTATTTTGGTATAATCATCCTTTCTATGAGTACAAACCGTGTCACAGATAAGGTGTTACTTTCCGGTAACGAGGCGCTGGCACACGGTGCCTGGGAAGTCGGTGTGAAAGTTGCCTGCGCATATCCGGGGACTCCCTCTACCGAAATTATTGAAACTCTGGCTGAATTTCCAGAAGTTGATGTCCAGTGGTCTGTTAATGAGAAAGTCGCTTTTGAAGTGGCACTGGGTGCAGCGGTGGGCGGCGTCAGAAGCCTTTTCGCATGCAAACACGTCGGCTTAAATGTCGCTATGGACCCTCTTATGACAGCGGCTTACACCGGTATCGGCGCAGGTTTTGTCGTTGTCGTTTGCGATGACCCAGGCATGCATTCCTCACAGAATGAACAGGATACCCGATGGGTGAGTATCTATGCCAAACTGCCTCTACTTGAGCCTTCGGGGCCGGCTGAGGCCTGCCAAATGGTTAAAGAGGCCTTTAAAATCAGTGAAAGATTCGATACTCCCGTGCTTTTGAGAATGACTACGCGCATTTCCCATACAAAAGAGGATGTCACCATCGGGCAGCGTTCGGTTCCTGTCCAAAAGCCATTTGAGATAAACGCCCAGAAGTATGTCATGGTGCCGGGACATGCCTATCAAAGGCATATCCTTCTTGAAAAGAGACTTGAGAAGTTAAAAACATACTCCGAAAATTCCAAATTTAACCGTCTCGAGATTGCCGACAAAAAAATCGGTTTTATAACTTCGAGCATTGTCTACAACTACATCAAGGAGCAGTTTCCCGACGCCTCTTATCTAAAGCTCGGTTTTACATATCCCTTCTGCGATGACAAAATCAAAAAAATTGCCAAATCCGTAAAGAAAGTCTATGTTGTTGAGGAGCTGGACCCGTTTCTTGAAGAGCATGTCAAGACCCTTGGCATCAGGTTTTTTGCAAAAGACCCATCATTTAGAATCGGCGAACTGCGTCCTGAGCTTATACCCGATGTTGTCAGCGGTAAAGTGAAAATCGAAAGCAAATCCGATGCGCGCAAGCCACGAATGTGCTCCAATTGCCCGCACTGGTTTACGTTCGCCACGCTGAAAAAACTCGACACTATTGTTGCAGGCGACATCGGCTGTTATACCCTTGCCGCTTTGCCGCCGACTTGTGCACTGCATTCCTGTGTTTGTATGGGAGCGGGCGTAACCTTTAACGAAGGGCTGCGAAAGGCCATTCCCAACGGCAAAATTATCGGTGTCATCGGGGACTCGACATTTGTTCATTCGGGAATCACCGGCCTGATTAACGCTGTTTACAACAAGGCAAAGGGTGTTATATTCATCCTCGATAACGCAACCACAGCAATGACCGGCGGCCAGCATCATCCGGCAACAGGTTTTACAATCAGGAATGAGCCGACCAAAAAGCTTGTTCTCGAAGACCTCTGCCGAAGCTGCGGTGCAGATTACGTTGATGTTGTCGACCCAAAAGACCGTGAAAAATTTGAAGAAATCGTAAAACAGAGAATAAACGCAGACGCTTTATCCGTTATTATAGCAAGACATCCGTGTCAATTGATTAAGAAATGATTTTCAAAAGATGAACAATAACACTTGTAACATCTTATTCTGCGGCATCGGGGGACAGGGAGTCCTCAAGGCCTCTGAAATTTGCGGCTGGGCCGCTATTTTCGATGGATTCCACGTAAAGAAATCCGAAGTCCACGGCATGGCGCAGCGGGGCGGCTCGGTAGAATCGCATCTTCGATTCGGAAAGAAGGTATTCTCGCCATTAATAACCCGTGGTCAGGTCGACTACCTTGTTTCTTTTCATCATGATGAACACGACAGAATGAAAAATCTTCTCAGGCACGACGGTGTCGATTTGATTGAATATCTTGACAAAGCTCAGGCACAAATTGAAGACCAAAGACAAATGAATACTTTCCTTGTCGGCGTGCTCTCTGCTTTGCTGCCTGTCAAAGAACAAAGCTGGATTAAGGCCATCGAAAAGGTCTTTCCGGAAAAAATATTAGCTCAGAATAAGGAAGTTTTCTTAAAAGGCAGAAGGATGATAAAGGTATGATTTGGAATGAAAAGATTGAAACTATGGAGCCGCTGGCTCTTAAGGACATTCAGTCCGACCGCCTCAAAAAGCTCGTCGCATACATTTATAAAAACTGCTCCGTCTACAAAAAGAAATTCGATGACGCCAAAATCACTCCAGACCAGATTAAAACAATCGATGACATTAAAAGACTTCCCTTTACCGTAAAAGAAGATATGCGGGACAATTACCCTTATGGCCTCTTTTCCGCTTCGCCCAAAGACCTTGTTGAGCTGCATGTTTCAAGCGGCACCACTGGCAACCCGACGCTTGTCGGTTATACAAAAGACGACATAAAGCTCTGGTCGGACGTCATGGCAAGAACCATCTGCTGTGCCGGCGCAGAACCCGGCGACACCATTCAGATTGCCTACGGTTACGGGCTTTTCACCGGCGGCCTGGGCTTCCACTACGGGGCTATGGAAATGGGATTGAAAATAATTCCGACCTCGTCAGGCCAGACGAGCCGTCAATTAAAAATTATGAGGGACTTTGGCCCTCGAATCCTCGCCTGTACGCCAAGCTATTGCCTCTATATGGCCGACGAAGCAAAGGACATGGGACTTAATCCCGCAGACAGCAGCTGGAAAATTGGAATTTTTGGCGCCGAACCCTGGAGTGCCTCGATGAGAAAAGAAATACAGCAAATTTGGGGTATGCTTGCCACAGATGTATACGGCCTGTCTGAAATCATCGGCCCCGGCGTCGCACAGGAATGCAAATATCAAGACGGCCTTCACATCTTTTCTGACGTCTTTTTCCCTGAAATCATTAATCCCCAGACAGGCCAGGAAATGCCCCCCGGAAAAGACGGGGAACTGGTCATAACGACTCTCACCAAGCAGGGCATTCCTCTGATTCGTTACCGCACAAGAGATGTTGCGTCTATAAACTATGAAAAATGCCGCTGTGGAAGAACCAGCCCGCGAATCAGCAAAATAAAAGGCCGAACCGATGACATGATTGTCGTCCGCGGCATCAACGTATTCCCATCGCAAATAGAACATGTTCTGCTGGGCATAGAAGGCACTCACCCGCACTATCAAATCATCGTTGATCGTCAGGCTCACAAGCTCGATACCGTTGAAGTTCTCGTTGAAGTCGACGAAAAAGTCTTCTCAGACGAAGTCAAAAAACTCCACGAATTTGAAGAACGCATCAAAATGGAAATCGAGGGACTTCTTTCCATCGGCGTTAAAGTCACCCTTGTTGAGCCAAAGACCATACAGAGGAGCGAAGGAAAAGCCAAAAGAGTTATCGATAAAAGAATATTGTAAAAGGTGCTGATATGAAAATTACGCAGATTTCCGTATTTCTCGAAAATAAAAAAGGTCGGCTTTATGAAGTTTGTTCCTTACTCGGCAAAAACAACGTAAATATCTATGCACTCACCATCGCCGAAACCGAAAGTTTCGGTGTGCTGAGAATCGTTGTTGACAAATCCGACCTGGCCGTAAAAGTCCTAAAGCAGAATAACTTTGTTGCCAATATCACCGAGGTTGTTGCTGTGGAAGTCACTGACCAGCCGGGCGGCCTTGCGGCTGTCCTCAAAATACTCGTAGATAACGATATCAGTGTCGAGTATATGTATGGCTTTGTAGAAAAATTTTCCGACAAGGCTATTCTTGTATTCAGATTCGAAAATACAGACAAGGCGCAAAAAATTCTTATCGGCAGCAATATCAAAATAGTCACTAAAAAGGAAATTGAAGACCTCTAATACGACAGTGTTTTTGCGCCAGGGCTATTTCAAATTATTTTTATCGAGGATTAAATGCAGGTACCTTATCAGAACAAAGAAATTGAAACAATGCAAAGACCGGCCCTCGAGGAGCTTCAGCTAAAGCGGCTCAGGGAAATCGCTAATTTTTCTATCAGAACGCCGTTTTACAAAAAAAGATTAGCTAAAATCGGCATCAATTCAGGCGATGACATAAAAAGTCTCCAAGACCTCAAAAAAATTCCATTTACCACAAAAGAAGACCTCCGCCAGAACTTTCCGCGTGGTCTGTTAGCGGTCGATATGGATGATGTCGTAAGAATTCATACCTCAAGCGGCACCACAGGCATACCGACTGTTATTTACTACAGCAGACAGGACCTCGACAACTGGACAGACTTGCTCGCTCGCAGCATCATCGCCACAGGGGCAACCAAAAGCGATGTATTCCAGAACATGATGACCTACGGCCTTTTCACAGGCGGTCTGGGCCTCCATTACGGCGCCGAAAAAGTAGGTATGACCGTCATCCCCGCAAGCGGCGGAAACACTAAAAGACAGCTTCTTCTTATGAAGGATTTCGGCACCACCGTTGTTCATGTTACGCCAAGCTATCTGCTTCACATTCATTCGGTATTGCCTGAAAGCAATTTAACCGTAAGCGACCTGTCTTTGCAGAAAGCATATATCGGCGCAGAACCTCACTCGGAAAATGTCCGTCTCAAACTCGAAGACCTCTGGAAAATCGACGCCTACAATTCTTATGGCCTTAGCGAAATGAACGGTCCCGGCGTCGCCTTTGAGTGCATCTACAAAACAGGCCTGCATATTTGGGAAGACGGCTACTTCGTCGAAATCATCGACCCGGAAACAGGACAGGAAGTTCCGCAGGGTCAGCAGGGGGAAGTTATTTTTACAAATCTCATCCGTGCTGCAACCCCGCTTCTGAGATATCGCACAAGAGACCTTGCTTTTCTTATACCAGGTACCTGTGAATGCGGCAGAACTCATCGCAGGCTTTCGAGAATCATGGGAAGAACCGACGATATGATGATTATCAACGGTGTCAATGTCTTTCCGTCCCAGATTGAAGAAGTCATTATGAAAATCCATGAGGTCGGTACAAATTACCTCATCCAGGTCGAAAAAGACGGCGCCATCGACAAGCTGATTGTTAAAGTCGAAATCTATTCGAAAATGTTCCAGGGTGACGCCAGGCAGCTCGACGGACTAAAGGGAAAAATCAAGGACGACCTTCGTGCTTCCATCGTGATTAATCCGATTGTTGAACTCCACGAACCTGGTTTTCTGCCTATCTCTGAAGGCAAGGCAAAGCGTGTTCTGGATTTAAGACCTAAATTCTAAGGAGTCAAAAGCTATGGCAAAACAACTGACCATATTTATCGAGAACAGACCGGGCAGACTTAATGGCATCACCGAAAGTCTCAACAAAAGCAATATTGACATCCGCGCATTTACAATTCAGGACCGCGGCGATTACGGATTGATGAAGCTTATCGTTGATAACCCGAACAAGGCCTACCTGGCTCTGGCTGACCTCGGACTTGCCTGCGCGCTCAAGACTATCCTTGCCGTTTCTGTCTCCGATAAGCCCGGCAACCTCCATAAACTTACAACAGCTCTTGCGGAAAAGAACATTAATATCATCGATGCCTACGGATTCGTGCTTCAGCCCAACAAGGTCGGCGTCTGCTGTCTCGAAATTGAAAATATCCAGGACGTCCCTGCAAAAAAGGTTGTAGAAGATGCCGGCTTTACGGTTCTCGAAGATGAAGAACTTTATAACCTCTGATTTTACTGCCTATGCTCCGGACTGATTAGTAATTATGTGCCATGATAGGTTGCTATTCACACACGGTTTTATACTATTTGTAACTTGTACAAAAAGGAGGCAGGTCACATGAAATCAGGGAAGTATGTATTATTGTCGTTGATTCTGTTTGTACCGTGCCTTGCGGCCCAAGATTTTCCCAAACCCGGTGAATGGTCCTGCGCTATGCGGGACAAGGGCGAAACAGGATTTTCCCCAGCAAAGGGCAAAATTACCGCCCCGCAGTACCGCGTGTTATTTGAGGCCACAACCCCGACCAAATACCTTGTTATCGCGGGGGATTCCTCAGTGTCATCGCGGCCCGAATCAATCTCTATTAAACCCCTGTCTGCCGGCACGCGTCATTTCTCCGATTTCGATCTTGCACCGCGACTGCCCGCGGGCCAATGTATCATGTCGGCGCCCACCGATGTTAAAGGCATAAGCTTTGCATTCGGGGATTTTCTCGATGATTTGCCCGGGCTTGAATGCATAACCCTGGAAAGTGATCTCACTTCACGCAAGGATGAGCAAGGTGAGCGAGAAAAAATGCTCGTGCGAGGTTATAAGTTTTGCGGGGGCAAATCTATGCAGATTTGGGAATTCGGTCCTGTCACCAATCTCTACATGGGTTACCCGCTAATTGATGATTTCGATGGCGATGGCAAAATAGAACTCGCGATGATTCCGTGGTTCAACCTATTTCTTATCGATGCCGCTTCCGGTACGCTCAAGGACAAATGCACTTTTTCCACGGGCCGCAACTACGGCTACTTCGGAGCATTTGATTTAGACGCAAACGGCAAAAAAGAATTTGTCATCATCTCCGATTTCTACAAACACATCGACGTAATCGGATTCGACCCCAACGGGAAATTGAAAATACTCTGGCAGCGTAGTATCGAACTTACGCTTGAAAGTCCCCGCCGGCAAATGCAGGTCAATCCGTTCGGCGTCGCAGATATCAACGGCGACGGCAAGCTCGAAATTGTGGTTACGCTTCTTAACCCGCCCGAGTCGGCAGGACTTGCCGACAGCAACGACAGCCGGTGGCATGTCGTAGTCTACGATGGTGTGAAAGGCAGCGTGCTTGCCGATTTCCGTGATGAATACTGCGCCGGAGTGGTTGATCTGGATAACGACAGCATTTCGGAGATACTCACGCAAAGCACTGACTCGATTTCGATACCGGAATTCGGCACCGCACGGGTACACAGCCTTAAGGGTGTGAAGGACCGCATCTGCTGGCAAAAGAAAAAGGCAGCGTGGCAGATATTTTCGCCGCAGCTTTTGATCGATATAGATGCGAACATCCAGAAGACCACCTCGTGCCTTTCCGGCAAAGACGGCGTCTTACTCGATGCCTGGACGAAACGGGCAAACGGCTGGGCAAGGTGGCACAAAAGCATGGATTTTCAGGTCAACAGCGGTGCGACGCATCCCGATGACAACCTGCTCTTTCGCAATTTCATCGACGGGGCCATTACGGTTCTAAAGGAGCCTGCCTCCGCGCCCGGTGAGACAACGCTCGAAATCGTCCAGTGGCGTAATGGCGGTTTTGAAACCACCTCGCGGCTAAGTGGGAAAAATACTCAGGCTATTGCGATTGCCCCTGATAAGGCTGTGCTTGTCCGGGTTGATGACGATGCCGCGACGGCAGGTGCTGGAGTCGATTTGCTGGAAGCTGCAAAGCGTTATCCTATTGTCGAACCGGTGGCAATCGGTATTACTGAGGCGGGGCGGGCTGTCGCTGTCAAGCAGACCGTGCCGGACCGGGACGAAATTGTCGCGTTCGAAATACCGCGCCAGAAGAATAAAACGGCAAGCATTCTCTGGCGTGCAAATGGAAGGAACCAAACAGGCAGCTGGCCCGAAACACTCGGGGCGACAATCACCGACCTTGATCTTAATGGAAAGCGGCAATTAATTTACGCTGCCCGCGACGAAAAAAGCGGCGCCGCAAAACTCGTGGCGGCGGACCTTGTTACTGGCAGGATTATATGGCAGCATGTCTTTACTCATATCCCCGGAACGCCTCCTGTCTGGAACACCGGCGGCATCACATTCTGGAAAACGGGTAATTTCACGCGCAAAGACCGTCTCGACGTTCTCGTGAGCGTTCGCCGGAACATCATGCACTCCGATGAGACATACCTCCTCTCTGGCAGGAATGGTTCAATGATATGGGGCAAACGCACGGAATCTCTGCATGGCAGGGGCTGTGGCGGCGCAGTTTTCGCAGTTGCCGATTTCAACAATGACAGCCTCGACGAAGCTGCCTCACTCTACCCGGATATTCTTTACATCCTCGATGGCAAGACCGGCAATGATGTTGTCCTGACGCCGGTCGACCAGATACGTAACTACTCTGGTCCGTATAACTACGCGTATTGGGGAGTTCCGGTCGCCGCCAGGTTCATGGGCAGCGAAGCTTACCAGATTTTCTTCTACACCGGGCGCGATTCACTCACGGGCTTAATCCAACCCGACACTGCGAACCATGCGGCTGCTTTCGTATGGCTCGATGCCATAGGCCAGACTCAGATAATCCATCCTGCGGTCGGCGATTTTGACGGTGACGGCCGTCTCGAAGTGGTCTGTTTCAAGTATAAGGACGGCGTTCACTGCTACGATGCCGCCAGCGGGGAAATCAAATGGAAAAATACCGAGATGCCCAAACCTGCTTTTGTCACAACAGCCGATATCGATGGTGACGGCAAATGTGAATGCATCGCCACTGCCGGGAACACAATCTGGTGCATAGGCAACAACGCAATCAAATGGACATTGCAGATGCCGTGCTGGGTAGGCCCGCCGACACTTGCAGATATCAGCGGCAGCGGCCTGCTTTCAATAATTCTCGCAGGCGCGGACGGAAAAATCTATGCTGTAGAATAAGCTTGCATGAAATCTATTATGCGGGGGCGGTTTTTATTAATCCTCGGATGATTTCTGCGACGGACCAGGCTTTGGCGGTGAAAATATTTTTAGTTTTGAAAATTATTGTTTTCAGTATTGTAATTTGTTTAGAATTTCACTACTCAATAACAAGTCCTGACTTTATAATAAATCCGTTATGGAACGTGCTGTTTATAGAATAATCGATGCCAATTTCAATCGTGCCCGCGAGGCGGCCCGTGTAATGGAGGAGTTCTGCAGGTTCGCCTTGAATTCCGGTTCACTCACCGAACGTACGAAGCGGCTTCGTCACGAGCTTTGCGCCTGCATAGGCAGACTCGATGCCGGCAGGCTCATCGCAAGCAGAGATACCGCAGGCGATGTCGGTGTCGGCAGAACAGTTGATAACCAGTTGCCGCGCAACAGTCTTGAAGATTGTTTTACCGCGGCATCCAAACGTCTTACCGAGGCACTGCGTGCGCTTGCCGAAACGATTCAGACTTTTAATCCCTCTGCCGCCGGGCAGATTGAGAATCTGCGGTATGCTGCGTATACGCTTGAAAAAGATATCTACCTCTTCAGCCAGCCGGCCCAAAAGTTCAAGGGGGTCGGGCTGTATGTTCTTATCACAAGCTCGCTGCCTGTGGATGTTATCTTTTTGACTCATAAATGTGTCGCAGGCGGTGCGGATTGTGTTCAATTGCGTGCAAAAGACCTCAAAGACGACCAGCTTTTTGCTGTTGCGTGCGAATTTGTGCAGATATGCAAGGCAGCCGGCGTCCTTAGCATAATCAATGACCGCATCGACATCGCAGCTGCCGCCGGTGCCGACGGGGTACACCTTGGCCAGAATGACTTGT
>JAPLMV010000110.1 GCA_026386835.1 Planctomycetota bacterium
TCAGGATTCCACAACGCGTACTTATGGTCTCAAGACCAGCGGCCTCAACCAGTACAATACCATCGACTAACTACTATTCCAATTGGCAATCAGAAACTGAAAATTTGGAAATTAGAAGAAGTTTATAGTTGCAAATGGGAATAAGATATTGTAAAAACAATGGTTAAAATTTAGAACGGATGGCTTGTTGCCTGACCGCACCGAGGATTATCCGCCAGACAAGTTGTAAATAGATAGGCTGGTATTGGTATGATTATACGGAATCGCGGAAAAAAAGCTCTGTATGAGGTAATGGCAAAGGTAGGGCCTAAGCCCAGTGAAACTAAGCCGTTAGAGCATACTCCAGAGCCAGAAAAGCCTGTAGAAAACCCTCAGATGATAGTTCAGGACGAGGCTGAGCCAGCAGTAACAGAGGAGCCTTTGCCGCTGCCGGCACCAGAGCCGGAACCGATTGTTGAGCAGGCAGCAGTTCCATTGGAAACTGCGCCGTATGTAGCTGAAGATGCAGCGATATGGACCAAAAAACGGAAAATGGTTCAGCTTAATGCTGACAGGATTGATATATCAATCCCTTATCAGCTTGGGATTGCAGTTGTTTTAGGCCTTGTGCTTGTGCTTTTAGTTGTATTTCGTCTGGGTCAAAGTTCGGCTGAGCGGCAGGTAAACTCATCGGTGGAAAAGGTAACAAAGCCGGTTGTGCCGGCAAAAGCAGCGTCGAAGGTTGAAACGTCGGTTAAGCAGCCAGTTGTTGAGACGGTAAAAAAACCGGAGCCGCCGAAAGCGGCGGCGATTCAGTCAACCGGCGACAACAGGATTGTGCTTGCTCAGTATCATTTGTCAAGAGACCTTGAGCCGATACAAAAGTATTTTGCTGACAACGGTATTGATACTGTGATTGAAAAGCGTGAAAGCAAGTTCTTTTTAGTGACAAAGAACCTGTATGATAATCCGGCAAAGGCCGGTACCGACGGCGCGGAAATAAAAAAGAAGATAACAGATATTGGTGCAGGATATAAAGCACCCCAGGGTTATGAGAGCTTTGCACCGAAGTTGTTTAGCGACGCCTATGGGGAAAAAGTTAAATAGTTTTAGGAGAAATATTGGATGTCTATCGATCGTTCATTAAGAGTAAAAAGTGCCCTTGTTCGTCATAGAAATGTATTATCTCGTGCCGAACGTGTAGAGCAGTTGAAAAAAGATGAGAAGTGGGCTGAGGATGATTCTGTATTCGGATTGCCGAAGGTCGCTCATCGCAAGAGTCACGCAGGCAAGAAGGAAAAGGTCGAAGGTGAAGCTGTTGCCGGAGCGGAAGTTGCGGGAGCTGCTGCCGCCCCAGCCGCTGATGCTGCAAAGGGAGGTGCCAAAGGAGGTCCCAAAGCCGCTGCTCCTGCTGCCAAGGCCACAGAAAAGAAGGCTGAACAGAAGAAGAAATAAAGGCCTTATTGTGTTGCGGTTACGATTTTTATCCGTGATACGCGATGTTTGGAAAGCATTACGAAAAAATGCCGCTGGTTGGCCTTGCGATGTGAGCCAAACGGCGGCTTCTTTATGCGCCAGCGGAATTAGTAAGGGCTGATTAATTTTAGGATACAACCATGAAAAATATTATCGCAGACAGAACAAAACTGATAGATGCAAGCGGAATCAGGAAGGTTTTTGCACTTGCGGCAACAATGAAGGACCCTGTAAATTTTTCGATAGGTCAGCCGGATTTTGACGTCCCAGAGCCGTTAAAACAAAAGGCCATAGAGGCCATCATAGCGGGTCAAAACAAATATTCCCAGACCGCAGGCGACGATTCGCTGAAAGAGCAAATCACCGGCCAGGTGAGACATGAATTCGGCTGGAAAAACCCATCGGTTATTGTAACAAGCGGCGTAAGCGGTGGAATCCTGCTTACCCTTTTGGCAATCATCAATCCCGGCGATGAAGTGATTATTCCTGACCCGTATTTTGTGATGTATAAGCACCTTGTGAATATGTTAGGCGGTAGGTGTGTTTTTGTTGACAGCTACCCTGATTTCGGGCTGCCCGTTGAAAAAATTGCCGCGGCAGTAACCGAGAAAACCAAACTGATTATTCTTAATTCTCCCTGCAATCCGACAGGCGCAGTTTATTCTGAGCAGCAGGTGAAGGCTCTGGCTAAAATTGCCGCGGAAAAAGACATCGTTGTTATGACGGACGAGATATATGAAAAATTCTGTTATGACGATTCATGCCCGAGCATAGCGGGCTACTGTGATAAGGTCATTGTACTGAGGGGTTTTAGCAAATCTTATGCAATGACCGGCTGGCGGCTGGGTTTTGCGGCAGTGCACGAATCACTCAAATGCATAATTGAGGAGATGACCAAGATACAGCAATACACCTTTGTCTGCGCACCAACGCCTTTTCAGAAAGCAGCAATTTCCGCTCTCGATTTCGATGTGAGCAGCTTAGTGGATGTATATCGCAAGAAAAGGGACCTCATCTATAACGGCCTAAAAGACAAGTTCGAATTAGTTAAACCCGGCGGGGCGTTCTACGCATTTGTGAAGGTACCGAACAGCTCGGCAACAAAATTTGTCGAAAAGGCAATCGCAAATAATGTCCTTGTTATTCCCGGAAATGTATTCAGTGAAAAAGACACGCACTTTAGGATAAGTTACGCTACAAGCGATGATAAAATCCTGCGCGGGATAGAAATTCTGCGAAAATTGGTTTAGCAGACAAACAGTGGGGTAAAGACCCCACCCTACCAAATTGCAATCATGGGCAAGATGCCCATGCCACATTTTGAGGATTTATATTATGGATTGGTGGCTTCTTTTGGCAATATTCCTGTATTTTGTATGTGCTATATTGCTGATAGCGGAGGTTTTAAGGCCAAGCGGGGGGCTTATCGGTATTTGCGCGATGGTCTGTCTGATTGGCGGACTTATGATATTCTTCCGCAGCAGCACCGTTGCCGGCTGGGTCGGCATAGTTGCAGCATTAATAATGATACCGTCGGTTTTGATAGTGGCATTCAAAGTCTTTCCGAGGAACAAAAAAGTCAAAAAGTCAAAGTTCTAAAAGCTACTGCAAGGGCGGCGTAGCGGAGAAAATTTTTTCAAACTGCAAAACGGATATTGTAAATTTTCAAATACGGACGTAGAATTCCTTATATGAAAAATTTGCTTCACACAATTTTATTTGTTCTGTCGTTTGTGTTATTGTGTGGGGTGCTTTCTATGCCGGCAAGCGGCAGGGCAAGGGAGTCAAATGACGTTTCGGCTTTATATTCGCCGACCGTAAAGGTCGCGGTAATTCCCTGTGAAGATATGATTGACGACGGCCTCTATAAATCCATCAAACGCAGGACTGAAATTGCACTAAATAACGGTGCAGAATACTTAATCTATCAGATTGACACTTATGGCGGCGACCTGTTTGCGGCATTCGATATATCAAATTACTTTCTGCATGAAGTTAATCCAAAGGCTCATACGGTTGCGTATGTATCCCAAAAGGCCATTTCGGCAGGGGCGATGATAAGCGTTGCCTGCAAAGACATCATAATGAAGGAAAACACCACAATCGGCGATTGTGCGCCGATTCAAATGGGCGGCAAACTCGAGGGCGTGGAGCGGGAAAAGGTTGAGACCGTTACACGTTCTGCATTTGTCAACGCTGCCAACTCGAACGGCTATCCGGAAGCATTGCTCAAGGCGATGGTCAGTATCCAGATAGAGGTTTACAAGATAAAAAATCTGCAAACGGGCAAATACGAATTTTTCGAAGGCGACAAGCTTCCCAAAGACCCCAATATTTATGACATTAACGATAAGGAAATAATCGACAGAAATACGGAACTGCTGACGCTTACCGCATCGCAGGCGGTTGATTACGGCGTCGCCAGGGTACAGGTAAAGGATTTGGCAGGGGGGCTCGAATTTTTGGCAAAGCGTGACAATGTTACTTTCGCCGAGAATATTCAGACACTTAAAACCAACTGGTCCGAGGAGATGGTTCGCTGGGTAAATTCTCCCGCCGTGATGGGTATTCTTGTAATGGTTGCCCTGTTGGGGGTCTATATCGAATTTAATACGCCCGGCACCGTTTTGCCTGCTGCAGTTGCGGGTATTTGTTTTGTGATTATCATCGGCAGCAAATATCTTACCGGCATGGCCAACTGGCTTGAAGTAGCGGTATTTATCACGGGTTTACTTCTGCTCGCGGTCGAAGTTTTCATCTTGCCCGGCTTCGGTATTGCAGGCGTACTCGGTTTGCTTTGCGTATTTGCGGGCATGTTCGGCATGCTCATTAAAAAT
>JAPLMV010000302.1 GCA_026386835.1 Planctomycetota bacterium
GAAGTTATAGCCCCTGCAGGTGCAAAGCAGAGGGAATTTGTGGATTTTCTCTGCCAGAGCCGGAAAAGCAAAGTCCGCCACAGCAAACGCGAGCTCGAATTGTCGCAGGATGGACAATTGAATGTTTTTAACTGCATCGTATCCTGTATTTATGATGAAAAAGACCAGGTCTGCGGAGTGGTTGCTGTGCTGCATGACATTACGCATGAAAAAGAAATATCGCAGATGAAAAACGACTTTGTAAGTCATGTATCGCACGAATTGAAAACGCCTCTTGCCTCCATCACGGCTTATTCGGAAATGCTGGTTGACGGCGAGGCGGACGATGAGAAGACCAGGAAAGAGTTTTATTCGATAATTCAAAGCCAGGCGAAAAGACTTAACCGGCTCATCGAGGATATGCTGAATATCTCGCGTATAGAATCAGGCCTGATAAAGGTCGATAAAAAAACCGTGAGTCTGGCCATGCTGATTGAAGACCAGGTTGGAATGATAAAAAGCTACGCCCAGGAAAAGAACATCCATGTCATCGCACCCAATCCGATCGTTTTCGACCAGGTTTATGCCGACAGCGATATGATTTCGCAGGTTATTGTCAACCTGCTCAGCAACGCTGTCAAGTACACCCCTTCGGGCGGTACGGTGACGATAGATGTTGCCGTCGATGAAATCAGGAGAATGGCAAAAGTCAGTATTACCGATACCGGTGTCGGGATTCCGGAGGATGAAATAGGACATTTGTTCGAAAAGTTTTTCAGGGTCAAGGCTAACAATAAATGTGCGAAAGGGACAGGGCTTGGACTTAACCTTGTCAAACAAATAGTTGAAAAAGTTCATAACGGCCGCATCTTTGTTACCAGCAAAGTCGGTCAGGGCAGTACTTTTGGATTTGAGCTGCCTTTGGCAACTGCAGAGTTGGCACAGGCCAGGTAGATGCAATATATAAAAAATTGCACTTAAATTAAATTAAGGAGAAAGGGTAAGCAATGGCAAACAAAAAAGTGTTGGTGGTTGATGATGAAATACATATTGTCCATGTGGTGGCGATAAAGCTTCGTAACAATGGTTATGTCGTTATCACTGCCGAGAACGGCGCACAGGCGATGGAGCTGGCCTGTCAGGAAAAACCGGATATTATCATTACGGATTTGCAGATGCCGGTTATGACAGGACTTGAGCTTGTCGAGAAACTTCGGCAAAACGAGGTCACAAAGAGTATACCTGTGGTTATGCTGACGGCCAGGAGTTTTGCCATCGAGGATGAGCAGAAACAATCTCTGCAGATATCGGAGTGCCTCAGCAAGCCCTTCAGTCCGAAGGAGTTGCTGAGAATAATTGATGATGTTCTGTATCAAAAGCCCGTTCACAGCTCTTAGTTGACGGGCAGTGGCAGAAAAATAGTAAATAATCACCGATGAATAAAATGAGGAACTATGCTAAGTACAACCGTGAAAAATTTAAGCTCGACGCAAATTGATAAACTCAAAAAATTCGGCAGCAGGGTAAATGAGTTTGGTGCCGATTTCGTAGTTTGCGATGCCGAGGGTGAAGTAATTCTGCTTTGTGAAGGCAGCAGGAACAAAGCGGATAACGGCCTCTTTGGGCAAATAAACGGAGATAATTCAGGCCGGTATGTGCAATATACCAAACGCTGCATCGAAACGGGCGGGCGGATCAGCCGGCTTGAGGATGGTGCAATTCTGGCGGTTGGTTTGAAATCCGGCAGCGAATCGAACAGTGTTGCAATCATTGATATGGCTGAAATAGAAGCCGGCTGCGATAATGCCGATACACAAAGCTATAAATTATCAGGAATTTTTAGCGAAATGATGGTCCTTTTAGCCGAGAGTTTCAACACATCCGCAAAGGCCGAAGAACAGATTGATAAGGTCAGCAATGAGCTGGCACACACATACGAGGAACTGGTGCTGCTTCATAAGGTCAGCACGCACATGAAGCTGACCGAATCGGACGCCAATTTTTTGCAGATGGCCTGCGACAGTCTGACAAATATCGTCAGCGTCGAGGGCATAGCGATATTGCTCGAAAGAATGGTCGGCGAGCAGGAGTTGATGGTTGTTGTTGCCGGCTCAGGGTTGATAGACATAGATGAGCGGATGGCTGGCGTTCTGCGGGGTCGGCTGACGACTGAAATTGATGGCGGCAAAGAAGCACTGCTCGACAGCGACGTCGACGATAAGTTTAAATATGACTGGCCTGAAAACATAAAAAATATTATTGCCGTGCCTCTGTGCGGAAAAGATAAAAGTGAATCGCACGTCTCAGAGAGCAGTCGCGGGTGCAGCCGCATTATAGGAATGATGGTTGCGGTAAATCGCATCGACAAACCGGATTTTGACAGCACTGATATCAACTTATTTAATTCGGTGGCCAATAGTTGTGCGGTATTTGTGGAGAATGGCAGATTGTTCAAGGAACTGCAGGAATTATTTATAGGTTCATTAAAAGCCCTGACAAACAGTATCGATGCAAAAGACCAGTATACCCGAGGCCACTCCGAAAGAGTTGCATTTATTTCGCACTGGATAGCCGAGAAGCTTGTCGCAAAAGACCTGCTCACGGAAGAGCAGCTCCACAGGATTTATCTGTCTGGGCTTCTGCATGATATAGGAAAAATCGGCGTAGATGAATCGGTTTTACGCAAGAAGGGCAAATTGACCGAGGAAGAACGCGACTGCATAAAAACCCACCCATCGATAGGAGCGGGGATATTAAATGAGATAAAACAAATGCGTGATATTGTGCCTGGGATATTATGTCACCATGAGCGGATTGACGGCAGGGGATATCCAAATGGTTTAATCGGCGACGAAATTCCGCTTATGGGCAAAATTATCGGTCTGGCTGACAGCTTTGATGCCATGACATCAGACCGTGTCTACAGACCGGCAATGACCGTTGAAGAGGCGATTGCTGAGATAGAAAAAGGACTCGGTACACAGTTTGACGGGGATGTGGCGAAGGCGTTTATTGAAAGCGATGTTTATCACATGTGGGCGATTATGCAGGACGGCTTCAGGGAAAAGTACGGCACCAATAATTTAGTCGAATACGGCACCTTGGCCGTGGGGACATTAATCAGATGAAAATAAAAACGCAGGATTATAATAACGTTGCTGTCGTGTCGCTGCAGGGTGAGTTGGATAAGGACGGGGTAGAATCTTTCCAGAACACTGTTACGCAGATTATCTCCAGACAAAAAACCGGCATAGTGCTTGATATGACCGAGGCTGGATATATCGACAGCGCAGGCCTGGAAAAACTTTTGTGGGCAAGGGATTACTGCAATGAAAACAACTGTCAGCTTAGATTGGCAGGGCTTGATGAAAACTGTGATAAAATTTTGGAGATTACCCGCCTTTCAAATGAGTTCGACCGGTATGGCGAACTTGCAGAGGCGGTAAAGAGTTTTGCATAAAGAACTGGTATTAAACAGGGGCGGCAAATACCGGCTTTGGCCGGAGGAAAAACTATGAGTCAGTTAACAGTGGACAACAAAATGCAGCTTGGACAACTGTTGATGGCACGTGGTGTTATTACTGCAGAACAGATTGAAAAGGCACTGGGTGAGCAGACCGAAAAAGGGCACAGAAAGCTCCTCGGTGAGCTTCTCGTTGAGATGGGTTACTGTACCGAAAACCAGATAGCTTCTGCTCTTGCAGAGGCCTACGGCGTTCCTTATGCCCAGATCAGCCCGAAAATATGTGATGCAAAGATAATCGAGGTTCTGCCGAGGGAATTTCTTGAGAAACATATCGTTTTGCCTTTATTTAAGGTCTATGATGTTCTTACGGTGGCGGTGTGCGAGCCGGCCAACGTTTTTCTCACCGATGAGATTGAGCGTATAAGCGGCTGCAAGGTCCAGATTGTCTGCGCAACAAGCAAGGATATCAAGGCGACGCTTCAGACATATCTGCCTGCCGCAAACGTTTTTGTTATTGACGACATTATGGACGACAAAGGCCTCGACGATTTTACACTGATAGAAAATATCGCCGAGGACATAGGCAACCTCGAAGAAATAGCCGACCAGTCGCCGGTAGTAAAGCTCGTTAATTACCTGCTTTATAACGCCGTTCGCGAAAATGCCAGTGATATTCATATTGAGCCGGGCGATAAGAAACTCCGCGTTCGCTACAGGGTCGACGGCAGTCTCTATGAGAAGATGTGCCCGCCCCATCAGATGCATTCTGCAATTGTTTCTCGAATAAAGATTATGGCTGAGCTCGATATTGCACAGAGACGTCTTCCGCAGGACGGCGGCATTCACGTTTTAATGGAAGGAAGACCAATCGATTTGCGAGTCTCGGTTATGCCGGGAAACTTCGGCGAAAAGGTGGTTATCAGGATAATCGACCCGCAGAGGATTGTTTTCAATTTTGAAGCGCTTGGCTTTACATACGAAAATCTCCGTCGCTTCAGGGAGGTAATACATTCTCCCAACGGCATAGTTCTTGTAACAGGTCCCACAGGTTCAGGTAAAAACACCACACTTTATGCGGCACTGTCGGAATTAAACAGCGAAGACGTCAACATCTGCACAGTCGAGGACCCTGTTGAGTGCAACATAGCAGGCGTAAATCAGTTTCAGGTAAACAGCACCGCAGGATTTGAGTTCGCCACGGCCTTGAGAAGCTTGTTGAGACAGGACCCCGATATCATACTGATCGGCGAAATCAGAGATGCCATTACGGCCAATATTGCCGTTCAGGCCGCCCTGACGGGGCATCTGGTTCTTTCAACATTACATACCAATGATGCCCCTGGTGCCGTAACCCGGCTGCTGGATTTGGAAGTGGCGCCTTATCTGTTAAGTGCGTCTTTGATTGCCGTACTTGCACAGCGGCTTGTCCGCAAGATTTGCCCAAACTGCAAAGCGGAATACGAACCATCTTCAAGCATAAGGAAAGTGGTAGAAAAACTTAGCGGCAGTATCAAATTTTACAAAGGCGCGGGCTGCAAAAAATGCCGAAACACCGGTTACGCAGGTCGAATCGCCATACAGGAGTTGTTTGTCCCTGACGAGGAAATTATGGAGATGATTAACGACCGCGCAAGTCTGAAAAAACTCAGAAATAAAGCCCTGCAGAAAGGCATGGCTCCTCTACAGGCCGATGGAATAGAAAAGGTAAAGGC
>JAPLMV010000005.1 GCA_026386835.1 Planctomycetota bacterium
ATGAACCTTTTGTAGGAGACGAGTATTGGCAGGGTCCTGAATTCGTGCAGCATCAGCCGCAAGGGAGCTATCTGGTTAAAGTCTATGCTCCTGATAACAGAGGGAAATATGTCCTGGTTGTAGGACAAGCAGAGTCGTTTCCTCTAAATGAATCGCTTAAACTATTTGTTTCTTTGCCTCAACTGAAACACTACTTTGGAAAGTCAGGATTTGCTGCTTGCTTTAATTTGATTGGACTGTTTTTGCTGATATTAACAGTTATTTCTGCCATTGTTGTTTTTGTGTTGATTTGGGTAGTAAAAATAGCGAGGAGGAAAATGCTTAGAACTCCTCTATAACGCCATTCGGAGGCAGCCACCTGTTATTACTGGATATATTGGGTCTTATTATTTGCATCCCTTAATTACGCCCACCTGTTATTAAAACTCTCTTTACTTTCGCCTTTTTTACTTTTACCTTATGCTCTTATGCCTTATGCTCTTTTGTTCTTTTTTGCTTTGTGCACGTTTGCTTCTTCGTGCCCTCAGCGGATTTTCTTTCTTTTTTTTCAGCTGCGTTCTCAGCGGTTAAAAATCTTTTTCCTCTTTTCCCCATTTTAACATGTTTAACTCAGGCGGTCTTTTTTTAGTGTGCATGTCAAAAAAGCACTTTTTTTTGTAAAAAAGTGTAAAAAAGTGCGCGTTTTTCGTCAAAAAGTGTTAAAAAATGCTCAATTCCTGTCAGTTTTTGTCACTTTTTGAAATCACCCTAACCACTTTACAGCAAAGGACTAATAGCAATTTTACACCAAAATCTTACCCATTTTAACAATCTGAAATTGGCAATCTTGCTGCTCTGCCTATGTGAGGTGCTAAACGAATGGCGGGTCAAAATCTGTAAGAATTTGTGAAATTTTTGCGAATTTTTTCAAAATTACGGTTGTGTTTTTGCCTTTTCTCAGTCTTATATTATAGACGCAGGATAGCAACACCCAAAATAATTTTGGTTTTGTATAGTAGGAAAGCTTCTCTAATCCTGCGTTCCTACTCCTTCAACCGGCTGACCCGCGGAGGGTCAGCCTTTTTTATGCGTTTTTTGCCCGCGGAATCCATTTGCTCGCAACCCATTGCAAAATAAACACATAAATGCCGCAGTTTTCTTGATTATCTCTAAAATCACTGGTATCATATTGGCATGAGAATTCCTTTGACTAAATACGGCTGGCCCCAGGTGGCTATCTTTCCTGCGATTATCCTCGCTGCAATGGCTATATTGCTTTTCACCCCACTGCCGCTTTATGTAACTATTGTAATAGAAACGACTTTGGCCGTTATTTTGGTATGGGTTTTTTCGTTTTTCAGAGACCCTTACAGGGTTGTCCCATCAGATAAAAACCTTCTGCTTTCGCCTGCTGATGGCACAATACATGACATCGAAACGGTGCACAACGATTTTATTGGCGGACCTGCCCTGCGAATCGGGATATTCCTTAGCATCTTCGATGTTCACATAAACCGCTCGCCCTGCAACGCAAAAATAGAAAAAATCACCTACAAAAAAGGCCAATTCAGAGATGCCAGAGACCCACAGGCAGGCCAAATCAACGAGTCAAACGACATCTGCATGACAAGAATGGACAGCCCGGGGGATAAACTCATCGTTAGGCAAATCAGCGGGGCAATTGCCAGGCGAATTGTCTGCCGCACAAGTCAAGGCGAGCAATTAACTTGCGGCCGGCAGTTCGGAATGATAAAATTTGGTTCGAGAACAGAATTATATGCCCCTGCCGGCAAAAATATAAAAATATTGGTAAATATCGGCGATAAAGTCAAAGCGGGACTGACACCACTGGCTAAATATGAAATTCGAAACAGTTGATAAGAATCACCAGGTACGAACCACGAGGCACGAATTATGCCGCGATTAAAAACCCATGCTCCGAAAGAAAGTCTGCTGCGAAGAGTGCGAAAGCAGCGGCTCAATTACATTACCGTGCTGCCGTCGCTGATAACCCTTCTAAACGGTGTCTGTGGATTCGCTTCAATCGGACTCGCCGCCAAAGGGTCTTTTACACTGGCCGGTTATGTACTCCTTTTAGCCATGATTGCAGACATGCTTGACGGCAGAGTGGCTCGGATGAGCAGAACTACTTCCAGTTTCGGCGGCCAGCTCGATAGCCTCTGTGACGTAATCAGCTTCGGAGCGGCACCGGCCTTTTTAATGCTGAAAATCATTGAGCTTAAGCTCACAGGTATCGCAGACCCGCACGCAGCTTTTGCTCATTTTCTTGAGCGTTTCATCTGGCTTGTGGCTGCGGCATATCTAAGCTGTGCGACGATTCGGCTGGCAAGGTTCAACGTGGAAAATGAGGAGGATGAATCGGCTCACATGAGTTTTGTAGGTCTGCCTACGCCTGCTGCGGCTGGCGTTGTTGTCAGTCTGGTTCTGATTCATCAGGAAGTGCTGCCCGACCTTGCAGAAGATAACATCATGGCATACAACATCTGCGAAAACCTGATTATATATTCTCTGCCGCTGGTGCTGCTGGTTATATCGTTTCTTATGGTCAGCAGAATCAGGTATTCGCACATTGTCA
>JAPLMV010000259.1 GCA_026386835.1 Planctomycetota bacterium
CGCATCTTCATCTTAAATTGGAAATTGAAAATCGGCCCCTCATACAAGCGAGAGCGACTAACTCAAAACTTAACATTAAAAACTCAAAACTCCGCCTTAGCACCAGCCCCCAAATTCTCACCCCAAATTCTCAAAGCCTTCACTTAAAAAACCATGGTTATTAAATCATTACATGAGTATAGATGCATATACTAATATACTTTCTGGCGACATTCCGGCACAAACCGAAAACCAAATACTTATCCTGAGCTTGTTTATACTGAGCAGAGCCTGCGATGAGCTTTGTCTATACTGAGCCTGTCGAAGTATCGAAGTGTCGAACCGTCGATGGATTAGGATTTCGTGATTCGAGTTTCGTGCTTTCCCCCTTTTACCTCCGCGCCCTCTGCGAACTTTGCGGTGAAAAATCTTTTTCCCATTTTACTCATTTTAACATGTTTAACACGGGTATACTTTTTTTAACAAGCGTGCCAAAAAGCTGTCTTTTTTTGTAAAAAAGTGTAAAAAAGTGCTCATTTTTGGTCAAAAAGTGTTAAAAAATGCTCAATTCATGTCAATTTTTGTCACTTTTTTCAACTCCAAAAATTCACCCTAACCCCTTTACAGCAAAGGACTAATCGCAATTTAATGCCAAAATATTACCCATCTTGCCAAATAGGACTTACATGCGATGCTATCAAATTTTGAATCTGACGTGATAAACTAATTTTTTGCAGAAGGCAGTATAATCTTCCTGAATCTGGTCAAAATCAGCGATATATTGCTGGAACAACTGCGAGCCGACAACTCGATTCCAGGCGACGGTCAGCGGGACGTTTCTGTCAGCAGCGATTTTTCTGGCTATTTCATCGAGAGGCCAGCTTCCACGCAGGCCGCCTAAGAGCAGTTGATGAAAATTACCGAGGCGTTTGCCGTAATTATCCTCGCGTAAAAACCGCACAAGGGCATAAGACTGGCAGTAAAAGGCGGTAACGGCCTGGTCGCTTACAGCAACAACCTGGCCGGGATTGATAGTTACCAGTTCCTTAACCGGTATCATCTGGTTTTCTATAAGTGTTTTTTTTAAGCCGCCAAGCCGATACAGGTTTTGAGCCGGTTCAAAATAAAATAATCCCTGCTCGTATCTGCTTGTCTCAAACTGCATCGCGATGCCTTCATCGAGCCAGCTCGGCAGGCGATACTTGAAATACCTGCTGTTGAACTGGTGCCAGCCCTCATGTCCGAGGACGGAGAAAGTTCTTTCCCTGCCAATGTTATATGCGACGCAGGCACCTCTTAGATAATAGGCGCCTGCTTTTATTTTACAGTAGAGGCCAGCCTGCGGGCCGGTGAAGGCCTTTGTGAAATCCTCCCACTGCTGACGAGTGGCGAAAAGGTAAACGGTAAATTTGCTTGCCGTCTCAGCGGGTTTGGGCAACTGGCTCTGATAGCTGCGGTATGATGATTCCACAAAGCCCGGCACCTGTGAGAGCATCAGCGGCTCAAGCAGAGTTGTTAAAATTTCATAGTGGTCGGTGGTAAGTTTCAATCCCGGGCCGTATTTATTTTCCCATGTCTGAACGGATTCGAGGGCAGGCAGATTTTGTTTTTTCAGATAGTCCGTCATACCGGCACAGGTATCAATTCTCAAGGCACCATTGGATTTAATTTGAGACTGATTCTCAAAACAGCCGGAAAGAAACACAAACAGAATGACTGAGATAATAATAGTTGCTTTTTGTGAAATTGTTTTTTTCATGTTATGTCTTTAAAGGCGGCACCGAATACATCCGCAGTGAACAGATATACTTCCGTTTTGGGGTCTTTCCAGGCATCAGGTCTTAGGCCTGCTTTATGTGAGCAGCAATACGAGAGGAATTCTTCTTTGCTCCAGCCGGTCTCTGTTGCTACTTGCGGGAGGAAGCAGCCGCCGGTACGTCCTTTTTTTATGTAGATGCCGTCGATACCGACCCGAAGACTCAATGGATTGTCGGTTCGCTTCAGCGGCGAGAGGACTGAAATCTCGATATCGAGTTCATCCAGTTCGCCAGCGGTTATCGGCTCATTGAAGAAACGCGGGTCGCCTGTAGCTGACGCTTTTGCCATCTCTATTGCCATTTCAATCAAAGGCCTGTCGGCAACAAATTGGCCGATGCAGCCTCGAAGATTTTCACCGTTTTTCAATGTTACGAAGCAGCCGCAATGGGCGGTCAGCTCTGGGTCGTTTGATTGCGGCGGATTTGGCGCCGGCGTGCCTTTGATAACGGCGGTTACGGTATCTTTAGCGGCTTTGAGCAGGATTTTTTTCTGTGCATTATTCATAGTTGAGGTTTATTTTTTACTTTTTGCCTCAAAACCTCAATCACCGCGGGCAGAATTGAAATTATGATAATGGCAAAAATAACTATTGTAAAATTCTCTTTAATAACCCTGATATTTCCAAACCAGAAGCCCCCAAAGACAAAAATTGCGACCCAAAGAATGCCGCCTATAACATTGTAAGCGAAAAAACGCATATAATTCATTCCGCCAACGCCTGCTACAAATGGCGCAAACGTTCGGACTATCGGCACAAATCTTGCCAGTACGATGGTCTTTGTTCCATATTTTTCATAAAACTTGTGGGTGTGGTCTATGTGCTCTTTCTTTATGAACCAGGCGCCCTGCTTCTTTAATATCAGGTCGCCGAAATATTTCCCTATGGCATAATTTGCGCTATCCCCCAATATTGCAGCGGCGGCGAGAATAACAAACAGCCAGGTTACGTCAAGAGAACCCGTGGCAGATAATGTTCCAAGTGCGAAAAGCAAAGAATCTCCTGGAAGAAACGGTGTTACCACTAAACCTGTCTCGGCAAAAATAATAACAAAAAACAACAAGTAACTCCAAATGCCGAAACTTTCTATGGCATAATTGAGGTGCCTGTCGAGGTGAACAACAAAATCGATAAAATCTCTAATCAGTCCCATATTGTCAGCCTTCAATAAGACCGAGCCGAAACTACAGCCGGCCGGTGGTAACAACCATTTTTATTATCCTTTACTATGATTTTTAGGCAGAATAAGTATAATCAGCAGCAATGTCAATTAAACATTGTACATAACATTTGAATTATTGGACAGCAGGCAATAAAAAATTATGACCAACAAAGAACAGTTTAACATCGTCCACGACGGGTTAGTTGTACTGGCTCCTGCTAAAATAAATTTAAGTCTGCTTGTAGCCGGCAAAAGGCCGGACGGTTTTCACGAAATCGAAACCATAATGGCCAAGGTGAACTGGTTCGATAAAATCCGCATCGAGCGAGGGGAGAAGGCAGGTATAGAACTTATCTGCGAAGGCCAGCATTGGGCACCGCAGGGCCGGGAAAATCTTGTTTATCAGGCCTGTGAATTACTTTTCGACAGTTGCGGCAAATCCGCTGATGTAAAAATCACTTTGACAAAAAATATTCCCGCAGGGACAGGGCTGGGTTCAGCCAGCAGCGATGCAGCAGCGACATTGGCAGGGGTTGACAAGTATCTGAGGTTGCGATTGAGCAGAAAAAAATTAAGCGAGCTTGCGGCAAAATTAGGCAGTGACATTGCATTTTTTTTTGATGGGCCTCAGGCGTTTTGTACGGGCAGAGGCGAAAAAATTAAGAAAATATGTAAAATTTTTGATTTTGTAGCTCTTTTGATACTGCCTGGTGTAAGTGTTTCCACCAAAAGGGTTTATGAAAATTATAAGCACGAAACAAACCTTTACGAGAAACTTCATACGCGAATAAACGGCTTTATTGCGAAAAACAGGGTTGATTTAGTGTCAGAAATGTGCGCAAATATGCTGCAGACGAGTTGTTTTGATTTGCATAATGAACTTGCTAAGTTAAAAACCAGAATTGAGTCGCTGGGCTTTGGGCAGTTGTCTCTGAGCGGCAGTGGCTCAAGTATGTTTCTTATTGTTGACGGCCAAGACGTAGAAAAAGCCAGGCAATACCAGCGTAAACTTGAGGAACAGATTGGTTGTAAAAGTGTTATCGTGAGCAACAATAGATGGTAACTGTTTTAGCGAGGCAAAGAATATGGAAATTACCGAGGTCAGAGTCAAACTAATCAACAACAAGGACGACCGGCTCAAGGCTTTTTGTTCCGTAACTATGGACAACGAGTTTGTGGTTCGCGACATCAAGATTATCGAGGGCACAAATGGTTTTTTTGTGGCGATGCCTTCGAGAAAAATGAGCGACCATTGTGAGAAGTGCGGGGGCAAGAATCATCTGCGGGCCAGGTACTGCAACAATTGCGGGGCGAAGCTGTCTGATGACCGTGCCCAAAAAGACTTCAAAGGCAGAATGAAGCTGCATGCCGATATTGCCCATCCGATAAATGTCCAGTGCAGGCAGAAACTTCAGGACAAAGTCTCGATCGCCTTCAAGGAAGAGCTGGAAAGGTCGAAACAGCCCGGCTATAAGCCTGTCGATATGGATGAGCCGGATGACGATGTTCCTGAAATAATTTCTTAATACGAGGTAACGGCAAAACAGCAATGGTTACATTTCTGGTATAGCGGACGAGGGATTTCTATACACATCGTCAGGCCCGTGTTGTTTTCAGGCAGTCAGGTCATCGAGGACCTTATCAAGTACAAAATCCAATCGTTCGCCAAGGTCATATCTGCCGTTAGTAAGCTGCTGGCGGACGTTAAGTACTTTTTCTCTGCGTACTTCCGGCAGTGAGGCAATCTTTTTAAGCACCTGGCCTATGGGGGTAGAGTTTATGTTTTCGAGGATCTGCTCCATAAGCAAATCCTGGTCAGCAGTTAGACTTTTATCGAAAGACTCAGCTTGCAGGCTCTGACGTTCAAAACGGTCTGTAGAATCAAAATCAGGCATTTCAACCACCTTATATGACAAGCCACAGGCGAAAGCATCCATAATTTCACCCGAAAGCCATAACCACTATATCTTGTATGTCCCTTAAATCCCTTAAGAGGCATTAAACAACTTTACAGTACTGATATCGACAGGAGCGGACAGAAAACTTTAGAAAAGTTAAAAAATTCCTTAACCCCTGTAAAAATGATTGCTTACAGCGATTTAGAGCGAAAAACCAGCTAAATAATGCTAAAAAAATGCTTTTTACCGGCATAAATTTTTGCTGAAAACCGGTGTTTGGTGCAAATTAGTGCCAAATGACGGGTACACAATATATAGTGTTCAAGAGGATTCTTTATTCACCCGGAGCACAGCCTATACAGGCCTGCTATGTTAGTAGTAGTATTTAAAATCAAGGTCAGCTTTCCATGAATCGGGCGTGCCTTTTTGCCGAGTGAGAGTTACTTTCTCGCACTGCAGGTTAGCCCAGTGAAGCTGCATTGCGGAAAGGAATTTTGCAAACCGTGTTATATCAACCTGCTTTAAGATTACAAGAGCGCTTTGGCTTTTCTGCCCGCCGGAACTTCTGATGGCTTTCGAACTGGTTTCATAATTGAGTGGGGATATGTCACAAGCCCTTGTTATCTGGTCGATGGCGGCAGCATAATCAAATTGCGCAGCGTTTTTCGAGGCAGCCAAATCAAAACGCACGGGGTCGACCCTTAGAATATCTTCCATTATTTTCCGGGCCTTTGTATACTGGTCTTTATCTAATTGCCAGTTTTTTTGTACGCTGGGCAGATATACAGCCCACAAAAGCAGCGGCCAGATAGCGATTATAATCGGAACAGCTATGTAATACGTAATCGGATTTTTGTATATGTCCTTCATATAGATTCCTGTTCAATTATTTTTTTGGAATAACCGTTATGGAAAAATTGTCACGTTCACCTTTGGCTTCATAATGAGATGCGGAGACTTCCAGTCCGCTTTGTTTGATTGCCTCGAAAAATTTTAATGTGTTCTGCCTGTTCGATGTATCGCCGGTGATATTGACACTTTTATCTGTGATGGATACTTTTTCGATGTTGAGGCCCGTCTGAGCGGCGCATCTGTTGAACGCCTCGAAAAGCCGAGTCAGCTTTGCCGATACGGATTCTTCACCTGTGATGCTCGACATACCGCTTTTTACGCTCTCAATGCGTTTCAATTCTCCTTCAAGTTTTTTAACTGGATTTTCTTTGCTTTTTATTTTTGCACCAAGCATAACTGCCGAATAATCTTTTTCAAATTTTTTCCTAAGCTCAGCTCGGGGCTTATTTTGTTTGAATAACTGTGTTTGTAGAAACAGGCCCAGTGCCAGCATAACCAGTGCGGCTGATATGCCTACAAACTTCAAGGTTTTTTCCAACCTAAGTTTTTTGCCCTGATAGGGCATAAAATCACTGCGGAAATTTATGCTCTGTGATTTTTCGAGGTGCGACAAGGCTGCTCCATAGGCAATTGCAAAATCGACCGCATCTGCACAGTCAGCCAGGCCTTTAGGAGCTTTTGCGGCAAAGGCGGCCAGGTCGATATCTGTTACCTCAAGTCCGAGTCTTTGATTAAGCCCCTGGTAATTTACAGAACCGCTCGAATCGAAAACTTTAACGGCATTTACCGGCTGGCCTCCTTCGACCCAGGCGGCAGTCATAGGTACTTGTCTTGCGAGCAGTTCGTTTCTATCCTGTGATGGACTGACAAGAAATGTTCGCACCGATGCCGTTTTCGATTTTGACAGAACTACAAGATAACCCCTTCGTCGTGAAAGCAGGGCGAATAAAGGGTGCGAATCTTCCGGCAGCGGTATATTTTGAAGGATAAATCTCGACAGGCAGCCAACATCCGGCTCTATGGTCACAGGGTCCATGCCGTTACTTTGCAGTGCGATGATACTGTCCGATAGAAGTTTTTGCTTTGTGGTAAAGACGGCCAGATTCGAGCCGGTCTGGTCGCTGGAGATGATTTTGAAAGCTATCGCAACATCGCTGATATCGGTAGCAAGTGCCTCTTCGGTGTCGAACCTGATTGTCGAGGCAACTTGTTTTTGGTCGGTAAATTCACTATGGATGCTATGCTGCATAAACATCGAGCAGTCAATGGCCACAGCCACATCGGAGAATTTAAGCTCCCTTTCGGTGCAACCTTTGGCAATCAGCGATACCAGTGTCTGCGGGTTCTGGTCCTGCGGCTGCTCAACAGAGACACTAAAGCAGTTCAGGACGTTATGTTCGCGGCCCTGCAGACCCAGGCACACCACGGCAGCGGAGTCCTTACTTAGATATATTCCCAAATAGTTTTGACTTTCCACGTCAAGCTCCTAAAAGTTCGTATAGCGTATATCGTACTGCGTATTGCGTATAAGAAAATAAAAATTTTTCTTATCCTGAAATCAGAGCAATTGGTTCCATTGTTTTACCGGTTTTTATTATGGCTATAACAGCCGAGACCTGTGCTACACCGCTGGTGGCGGTTACCCTGATAGTGAAAAAATTACTTGAGGTTGTTATATAATTTTCACATTTTTTAATCGAATCAGAGTATCTAAATAACGCTTTTCTTAAACTCTCTATGCTTTCAAAGGGCTTTATTTTTCTTTGCCGGATGATTTCTTCGGCGATTTGGCTGGCATCTCCGCCGAAGGTAAAGGCCGCTTCCAATACCTGCCTCGGTGCGGTATTAATGTTTATCTTGCTCGAAGCCCACATACCCATATATTTCAGTGTGGATTCTTTTCTCGTCTGGCTGATGACCGTGGGTTTAGCCAGAACATCGATATCTATCAGTGAGCTGTGAAAGAGCTTTGCAAAATCCTTGATGTGCACCGAAGCAGGGATAGTCTTTTCAATAGTCTGCTTTGCCGGAGCTTGAGTTGCAGGTCTCCTTCTTCTACTCGTTCTACTCGGTGTTACAGCGTTGGGGTCTGGTTTTTTTGTTATTTCTTCGGTTATATTTATAGGCTGAAAATCTGTTTTGAACGGTTTTATTTTACTAATTTCCTTGAACTCCTTATCGAGTAATTCCACGTCAGTGCTGTTGACCTTCATCCACTCGCAGAAAGTTTTAAATCCCGCCGCCGCTTCCCGCACCAAGTTGGGGTCATCGAGCATCGCCCATCCGATAGGGTACTTTGCGTTTTCATCCTCGATTTCGACTTTTACTTTGACAGAGCCAATCTCAAACTCGGCTGGTGCTGTTATCAGGGGCCACTGTGGTCCGTACGGCCCGCGGACAACCAGAGAGTTGGATTCATTGAAGTCGAAAATTCCCAGGGTGTTATTTGTGTCGCCGGCATAATTAACATCTCTTTCGCTGTTGAAATCATTAGTATCTAAAGGGCTATTGGTATCATTCACGTCGCCGCTGAAATTTTCAGAAGTTTTATTCTTCTCGGCGGCGTTTTCGCTAAACCATTTTTCGATATATTCCTTGTATTCCGTGTCATTGAAGCTAAACAAATCGGAAAAGTCCGGCTCATTGTTGCGTATGACTAACGGCAGGGCATTGATGTCGCCGAGGGTGGTGAAGGCATATTTTACCGCTGAGTCGCAGGCATACCTGGCTTTGGTGTAATCTATTATGTACTGGTCGCGGTGCTTCTGAGCCCAAATGCGGGTAGTCAGGGTATAGCCAAGTATCGAAAGTACCACCAGTAGCACCATCGTTACCAGAAGCACGATGCCGGGACGATTTCGGCGAATATCAGCGTTATTTTGGTTTACCTGCATTATTGGCGTCCATTGTGACATTGTTTGGTTCCGCGGGCTTATTGGCATCAGAAGTTGCATCGACCTGATTAGCATCTTCTTGCGGCATGTTGAACTGGAGTTTTCTTGTCCTGTCGATAGCGATAGTTCGTGTGATTTTTTGCTCCTCCGGCACGGTAATTTCACCTGATACCGTCTTGTAAGGCTGGGCAAAAGAAATTGTTACTGCTATTCCTGGCGGCAGAGCGTCACTGTTCCATTCGGCATCTAATTTTTCGTTTCTGTTTTTCATGGTCTCTATCTTGAAAAAGGTAACGCCTGTGCAAACAGGGACAAAGGTATAATTACTTTCCCAGTCCTTTCTTAATTCATCGAGCAGTTTATCCTCCCAGACCATTCCGCTGTGGCTTCGATACAAGACAAGGCCGTTTGCATCGCTTTCATAATCGGTACTCGCCTGCCAGATGATTTCCTCAAAGGTCTGCTTTTTGTTGTCCTTGTCGTAGATTGTCCTGAGAATTTCCATGCGTGCTGTCGGATAGCCGTTGTCGGACTTGCTCGGTAGAATGGTAACCTTCGTGTCGGCACCGGTTGCAACTATCTGGTCGAGGTCTTCGGATATACGCTGCAAAACCTCCGACGCAAGCTGGGTACTGTCGAGTTTTTGCGCCACGGCGGCTGCGGATTTTTCCGCCTGGCTGTAGATGGCAAGTACGGCGACAAGAATCATTGCTCCTATGGTAACAGCAATTAGTGTCTCGGCGAGCGAAAAACCAGCTCGTCTCCGTAATAATTTGTATTGAAAATATCTGTTCATTACTATTGCGCTTCTACTTTCTCAGTAATCCATTTCATTTGCTCATCTGACGACATCTGGTCCCAGTTTTCGGGCACGCCGAGAGTTTCCTGTCCGCCCTGCTCCGGCGAAGTATCCTCCTGGTTCGGAGTGGTCTGTTGGTCTGTCTGCGGCTGTTGCGGCTGCATAAGTTCGTCGACCTGGGTCTGACGCATTATTTGATCTTCCGTGGGGTTGCCGTCGGTCCGCTTGAATAAATCCAGTTGTCCTTTTGAATATCCCATTTCAGTTATGGGCAAGCCATTTGCGACCCACTGGCGAATAGTCTCAATATCAACTCCTGCGTAGTCGGCAGCCTGCTGCTCCGTAGAAATAATCGGGCTTTTCAGCTTGTCTTTTTCCTTTTGGTCAAGAAGCTGCTGCGTCTGTTCTTTTGTCAAATCCGTCACCCAGTGTGTTAATTCGATAGTTTGGGTCTGGCCTGCCGTGTCGGTATAATCAGCCGAACACACAGCCCTTATCCACATTTTCGAGTTTACCGGTTCAGAAAATGACTCAACGGTTGTTTTCCATATAATATCCGGGTACTTATCGCTGCTGCCGTACTCGATTAGTTCCTCGATGGACCCTGCTGAAAGGATATTTTCCATATTTTCACGGGCGACTTCCAAGGCCTGCATTCGCAGAACAGACTCTGCCGCTGAGGCCATACAACGGTTTATGACAAGCAGTACGCTCGAGCAGATAAGCGACAATATAATCAGAGCTGTAACCACCTCGACCAGGCTGAAAGCTCGTTTTTGCGTATTGCGTATTGCGTATTGCGTGTTGTGCGCATTATGCACGATGCGTTGCTGACTCGCAATACGCATCACGCACGACGCAATACTATTTTTAATAAGGCACTTCATCTTTAGCTTTTGGCAATGGAAGTTCGAGGTCGCCTTGTTTTAAGGTGACTGTTCTGTTAAGCCGATTGACAATAATTGTGTACGGTTTTTCATTTTCATCTCGCAGTACAATTTTTCCACCGTACTGCCATCCGCTTCGGCCTGCACGAAAAGCCGCCTTTAAACTTAGGATATCCTCGCCGACCTGGCCTGTTCTCTGCAGGTCGTCGAACAAAACATAATCAATCCAGCATTTATTGCTGAAATACTTTTCGGTAACAATCTCCTCTTCGAGCACCTCCGTCAGGTCCGGGGTGGTAATCTGCCGCAACGTGAATTTCTGGTCAATCAGGTCGATGATAACTTCGTATCTTTTGCCCGTTTCTGCGGCGGTGTTGGCAGCCATTTGCATCGCCGAAACCAGCTCCTGCGCCTGTGCTCTAAAGGTACTTTTTGTAAGCATCCCAAAAAGGTTTATCTGCGCCAGCATTGCAAAGAGCGAAATCATCACGACTACTACTATAAGCTCTGTGAGGGTGAAGCCGTGCCTCGTGGTGCGTATTGCGTATTGCGTATTGCGTATTACGCACGACGCATCACACACGACGCACGACGGGTTTTTATTATTCGGCGTCTGTACTATACAGGTCGGCATCATAGCCCTCACCGCCCTCTTTGCCGTCTGCGCCGTAACTGATAATTACGAACGGCCCACTCTCAGGGTTAAGCATATAGACAAATTCGTTTCCCCATGCGTCCTTGGGGATATTGGTGCTTTCGATGTAGCCGCCTTCCTGATAATTGGTAACGTCGCTTGGTTTTTCAATAAGCTCCATCAGGCCTGTCTCTTCGCTCGGGTATCGGCCCGTATCCATCTTAAATTGATTTACTGACGATTGCAGAAGCTTGAGATTTGCCTTTGTGGTTGTAACGCGGGCCCTGTCTATCTGGGTGGCTACCTTTGTAACTACCAGCGTGGCGAGCAGACCAATGATAATCAGCATAGCCATAAGCTCGACCATCGTAAAACCTTTTCTTACCATTGACATTATTTTCTTCTCTCTGTTCATATTTTAAACTCCCAAACAGTTAAATTTTTCCTGCTGAAACTTCCAAAATCGGCAGTATCGTAGCATAAGCTATTACGCCGATAATTGCAGCCATAAAGATTATTATAAGAGGCGAAATCGCAGCGCTTAATCTCTCTATTACTACGTCTGTTGAACTCTCGAGGTTTTCGCTGACGCTCCTGAGCATTTTTTCGAGTTCGCCGCTTTTTTCGCCCACTGAAACCATGTGTGCAATGGCGGGGTCGATGACGCCGCTATCCCGCAGCGGTGTGGCAATATCAGCACCGGCGAGGATTCTTTCGCGAGCCTGCTGAACGGCTCGCCGCATAATTGTATTTCCGGTAACCTCTGATACGACTCGCAGAGACTCAGCCATGCTCAGCCCTGAGCCTAAAAGCGTCGAAAGCGTAGAAGCAAATCGCGAAACAACCCGCTGCTTTATCAATGGGCCGAACATCGGCAGCGACAAAATGAATTTATCCCGCATATATGCCCCCCGTGGTGTGCTTAGAAAACGTTTCAGCCCCCAGACAATTGCCGCAATTACCCCGATAACAACAAAAATCCACCAGCTGGTCATTACATAGCTTACATTCATAAGCTGTTTTGTAATCCACGGCAGATGCTGGCCTGTTCTTGCAATCTGCTCGGCGATTTTTGGAATTACGAAGGTCGTCAAAACTAAAATAGCAGCCATGCAGAATACCGTCAAAACTATCGGGTATATCATAGCTGTTATTACCTTCGACTCAACCCGCTGGCGCTTCTCCATAAAAGAGGCAATGGTAGCGAGACTCTCTCCCAGCGAGCCGGTAACCTCACCTACCCGCACCATGCTTATATATATCACATCGAAATAGTCCTCATAGTCTTTCAGTGCGTCCGTAAACGACTCGCCTGTAACAACGCGGTCGCGGATGTCGCTTATGGCGTTCTTAAACCGAGCATCGGATGTCTGCATCGTCATCACCGAAAGCGATTCGGTAAGCTTTATTCCAGAATTAAGCAAAGTGGCCATTTGTTTTGTAAAATCAATCAACTGGGCTTTACTGGTCTTGCCGAAAATAGAAAACAGCCGCCCCCTCTCTTCTGCGCCGCTGTTTATCTCTGTAACAACTGTTGGGTGGATACTCCGCATCCGCAGTTGTTTTCGGGCAGAATACGAGCTTTCAGCGGTAATCACGCCTTTGGTCTTTTTGCCGCCATCGGCAATTGCTGTATACTGATATCTTGGCATTTACTATTTTCTATTGACTATTGACTATTGACTAATTTTTCTTGCTGTTTTACGGGAAGAGATAAAAATCGACGTTAATTCTTTTGCCTCTCCTAACAAAGGAATAATCTTACGCTCATTTAATAACTGCTCATCAATAATGAATTCCATCCAGAAACACGCTTCATCAATCTCCTCTATAACTATACTAAGCTTCGAAATAAAACTGGCTTTTGATTGAGCTATACAAACTGCTCTATAGTTTGCAGCAACAGAAGTAGAACATCGTATCAATTGACCCTTAATATGGTCGCCGAGATAACTCTTAGGCAAAGCCAGACTTAGCTTAATGCATCGATGGGCAAATTGCTTAGTTCTTTCTTTTAGCTGCTGTTTATCCATTTTCTAACAGGAAACATTCAAATATAAAATAGTCAATAGTAAATAGTAAATTACAATATATCTGCTTGAGTAACTCTTAAAACTTCCGCAATAGTTGTTATTCCATTGAGAACTTTCCTTGCTCCGTCCATTCGCAGCGTCTGCAACCCTCCCTCGAGGGCCAGTTTCTTTATCGCGCCTGCGCTTGTGCGTTCGTAAATCAACTCCTGGATTTTCTCATTAACCATCATCAGTTCATATACACCTGTTCTGCCCCGATAGCCGGTCTGAAAACATCTCTCACAGCCGGCACCGACAAAGAATTTATGGCCTCGGGCCTGGCCTGAGTCAATGTCCAATAGTCCAAGCTCTCTTAACTCGTGTGCAACCGGTATATATTCCTGCCTGCAGTCAGGGCATATCTTTCGCACTAACCGCTGTGCCATTATCGCAATCAGCGACGAGCTTGCCAGGTACGGCTCAACACCCAAATCTAAAAGTCGGCTTATTGCACCGGCTGAGTCGTTGGTGTGCAGTGTGCTGAATACAAGGTGTCCTGTCAGCGACGATTGTATCGCCATTCTTGCGGTTTCAACGTCTCGAACCTCACCGACCATTATCACATCGGGGTCCTGCCTGAGCACATGCCTCAAAGCAGTAGCAAAGGTCATGCCTTTTTTGCTCGCGACCTGTATCTGGCTGATGCCTTCGAGCTGGTACTCGATGGGGTCTTCTATCGTAATTACGTTTTTCTCCGCTGAGTTAATCCTGTTGAGGCAGGCATAAAGCGTCGTGCTTTTTCCGCTGCCTGTGGGTCCTGTTACAAAGATGACGCCGTGCGAGCGGTTAAGCAGTGTATCGAACTTTTTCAAATCTTCTTCCCACAATCCCAGCTCATTGAGACTAAATATGCCCGTACTTTTATCGAGAATACGCAGGACGCTGCGTTCGCCGTAACTTGTCGGCACGGTGCTTACTCGCAAATCCACTTCGCGCTGGCCCAGACGAACAGAGCATCTGCCGTCCTGCGGCATACGTCGCTCGGCGATATCCATACCTGCCATAACCTTGATTCGCGAGATAACAAGCGGCAGCACGTTCCTGTTCAAGCTCAGCGTATCATACAAAATGCCGTCGATTCGGTAGCGAATCTGAATCTTTGTTTCGTAAGGGTGGACGTGAATATCGCTTGCTCGAAGCTGCAGCGCCCGAAAAAGAATATCGTTTACCAGCCGAATCACAGGCGGTCGATTGACAACATCGAGCAGGTCGTTCGAACTTGCCACCTCGTCGACAAGCTGGTCGAGATTCTGTGAATCGAGTTCCTCTGCCACCTCCTCTATAACCGTCGACCTCTGCTCATAAGCGATATCTATCGCCGCCGTAATCACCGCCATCGTTGCAAGTGACGGCCGGACCGGCACCCCAATCAGCTTCGAGACATTATCCAATGCGTTCGCATCCAGCGGCTTGGATAAAACAACGATGAGTTCGCCGTTGTCGCCTTCACGTTTTATTCCGATTAGATAATGGTGTTGAGCGTAGGCAGCGGGTATCGCATCCACAAACTCTGAGGGGACTAATTTAACCGGTATCTCCGCTAAAAACTCCTGCCCAAGCGCAGCGGCAAAAAGCCGCAGGACGCTTTCCTCCGTAAAATACGGACATCTAAGCAGAACCTCGTCCAGCCGGTCGTTGGTCTTGTTATTTTCAAGTACCTCCGCCAACTGCTCCGCATCAATCAGTCCCGTCTTCCGGGCAGTCTGTAATAATAATTCTTTCATTGTAAGTCGTTAGTAGTAAGTCGTTAGTATTTAGAAATTAGTTATTGTGACCGAAGCAATCCATCCACCAAATACTATTCACTAACGACTATCCCCTGTTTTTAATCTTCTTCAAGAATTCTGTTTGGGTCCATTGGTTTTGGTTTTAGACCGGCCCAATCCTGGGCATCCTGCATTTCCTTTTCTTGTTTTTCGAATTCCGCTCTATTCTTTAACGATACGTTTCTTATCTGGGATTCACCCGTAATTTTTTCACCCGGCCTGATAATGTGGGCCTTCAGGAAAACATAAAGCCTGTCCTCCTGGGTATCACTATTATCTGTGTTTTTAAATAGTCCGCCCACAATGGGAACGTCGCCCAAAAAGGGGACTTTGGTTCCTTTTTTACTCTGGTTAAGTTTTTCAAGTCCGCCGAGAATTATCGTCATATTGTCGGGAACGGTAACCAGTGTCGCAACATCAGTGCTAACAAGGTTGGGGGGTGTTGGTCCAGTAAGGGCATCCCCAGAAACTTGTATACTATAATCTGCTTGTTTGATAGCGTCAATGCGGGATAGAGTAATTTTGAGCTGAAGCTGGTCGCCTTTGCTTATATGTGGTTGTATATCCAGTGTAACGCCTGACTGATAACTTTGCATCTGCACGGATGTGCTTGAGGTTGGAGTTCCGCCTGCTGCTGCCGGCAGTACAGTCACAAGGGGCGAAACGATAGTTTGAGTTTCTTGTGTCTTGATAGTTCCCTTTTCATTGTCGTTTACAAGAAGCTTAGGCCTTGCCATAATCCGTCCATAATCCTTTCTTTGCATGGCAGTCAACAACGCCTGAATGTGACGGTCAGCATAGAAGGCTGTTCCTCCGACACCGCTTGTTGAGGCAGCTTCCTGAACTGTGTTGGAAGGAAAAGGTGTAAGCAAGGCTGTTGTAAGTTTCTGCATACTTCCGCCAGGTGTCATAGTTGGTAATTTTGTTACCAAATCCAGGTCCAACTTAAATTCATCGGTTTTGGTGATTTCGACCAGTGTCGCATCGAGCAGCACCTGCGGGCGGTAATCGTCAAGGGATTTGATAAGGGCGCTAATCCATACCTGATTTTTTTTGCTTGCGTAAACAATTAACGAATAGGTTTTGGGGTCTGGTACGATTATGATATCTTCATCTGTTTTTTTGACGGTGGTTGTCTGGATTTTAGCGCATTTTTAATACTTGGTTTCGGTGGTTTCCTGAATGAGCTTGGTCAGCACCGTGGCCAGTTTCTCCGGGTCCTGGTTTTCCAGTGGGTAAACGCGGTAGTCAATCGCCGTCTGAAGCTGTTCGCTGTCAACATACCCGATAATCATTGCTATCTGAGCATGCTGTTCCGGCGTGGCATTTACCAAAAGTGAATTCGTCGCCTCAATTATTACTACCTGCGGCTCTTCTGTGGGCGCCTCTGTCGCTGCCGTTGCTAAAGGTGTTGGCTGTCCCGGCTGTGGTTGTGTCGGAGGTTGACCAGATCTTTCCCTGCTCATGTCTCTTGTCGTACGCCTTGTCTCAACGGTACCGCTTATAATCCCAAGCTCTCCCAGTTTTATTTTGACCTCATCGGCCCCTACATTCTGGATTTCGTACAGCCGCAATGTCCGCAGGTCCTGCTGCACAACGTCGAGGGTATCTATCAGGCTCTCGACTATTTTCAGTTCGTTCTCAAGACCAATCATCAGGATGTGGTTGGTTCTTTCATCAAAATCCAGATAAACCGCTGGGATATTTGACTGTGTCTGCTGGCCTGGCTGTACCGGCTGCGCAGGTTGCACCGGTTGCTGTGGTGTCGTAATCCGCCCTCTCGGACGTGCTCCAGGTGCCTGCGGCGTCGGCTCCTTTGCAGCAACGGTAATTGAAATATTGCCCATCTGCTCCATAAGTGACTTTATTTTGGGAGCCATCGTGCTTGCCATTGTATACTTTAGCTGCCTGAATCTGAATTTTTTCGGTTCGCCGGGCTTATCTATCAGCGACAGAAGCTCTTCTATGCGGCTCATTCGGTTTGCAAATTCGGTTACTATCAGTGTGCCGCCATCCGGAAGAGGTGTGCTATTTGCACCAAGTTTCATACCATCCAAAAGCGCCTTGACGCTCGCGGCATCTATATATCTCAGATTAAATGTACGTGTAACAATTACATCACCGTACTGAACCTTCCTTTCGTCTGTAAGCCATGTTGGGTCAAGATCCATTGCGTTTGCCGCTGGCACTATCGTTACTAAATTCCCCTTGCGGGTCATCACAAAGTTCTTGAATTTCAATATCGATTCTGCGTAGGGGTATAAATTCTTTACCTTGATGGGACCCTGAACCCTCAGTACAACTTCGCCGGTAATTACTGCAGGGTCATACATAAGGTCCAGATTCAAATTTTTCCCCACCAAATCCAAAAGGTCGATGACATTCAATTTTTCCGGCAGATTCAGTTCAAGCTCCTCATTGGCAAGTGCCGTTGGTGTCGGCACATACTTATTAGGCTTTGAAGCGCTCTGGTTGCTATCTTCGCCCCCAGCGGCCGGGACTTGTGTCTGATTGGCATCGCCTGCAAATTCTTCCTCCCAATCTTCTATCTGCTCCACATCCTCTTTTGCGGCACTTTCATCAGTTGCCGGAATTTCCTTCTCAGAAATACTTGTGTCAGCGGTCTTACCCCTGGTCTGAGTTTCCATCTCGGCTAACTGTTTCTCGGCCTGTGCGAGTGAGTTAAGTGCCTTGCCGAAAAGCTCTTCTGATTCAACATCATTGGGTAGATTTGCAGGCGAGGATGCTGCCGACTCAGCTGGGGTTTTAGTATTTGGTTCGCTTATCTGGTTCGGCTCAGCGGTTTTATTTGGTTCGTTCGGGAAAAAAGTACCGCCCTGCACCTTTGTGTTTTGCAGTTTCATAATAGCTGCGATAATTTGGTCCATCTTTTCGGCTGGTGCGACAATAAACACCGCATCATTATGAACATCTATAATTGCCTTGGATTTATTTTGCCCAGGCGGCGGTTCAAGGAAAGTCCCGATTGAGATATCCCCCACAGCCGACGCAATACGTTCATTGGAAGGAAGTTTGGCGGTCTGCGATGCCAGGAATATCGGCTTTACAACAAACGACTCGTTGGTATCCACCAATTTGATGACCGCACCAGCTTTGATAAGCTCATGCGATGACGCTGTTACAAGCAGGGTATTTGGGCTGGGAAGTTCCGAAACTGTGCCGATTTCAAGTTCGCTGAGGTATTCTTTAGCTTTTTGGGTCGAGATATTTTTTAATGAAAATACGCGGTATCTTGCCGATTTCGAACTGTCGCTTTTGTTCGGCTCGGACAACTGTTCTGTTTGTTTCGCCGGTTCCTCCGCTGCACCAAACATATAACTGCTGCAAAACAAAAGAGTTGCAGTAAAGATAAAGACACAAATCCCACCATGGTTGCGGCATATACATCGCCGTTTTGCCACCATACGCTGCTCCAAAACTAACGACTTAAAAAAACTGCATAATTTACAAGGTTACTTTACTATTTATCGGACAGCTTACCTCAAAAACTGTTGTCCTTAGTCCTAAGGACTCCTTACGGAGGACTCCTTGCGGAGAAATAACAGCATTTTTCATACTTCACCGCCAGCCCATAGTAATCAGACACCCGAGTCGTCCAAAAGTTCCCCAGGCGGCCTGGTTATTTAGAATTTTGTAAAAATTCAGTGAACCTATATGTGCTTAGGCTTGTTTGTGGAGTGTTTGGCACAAGTGCTTATCAATGGGGTAGAGAAAGATATCTTTGACGGGCAGCGAGTAAAGGTTTTGGCGGTCAAGTTTGCCTCGTCTCTGTGTTTGGCCTATGAATCCTTCCGCCAACGGATGTTATTGACTTTTTTCCTTCTTTTCGGTTTTTTCGCGCTGGATGGCGTCATAAACCTCCCTGCGGTGAACGCTGATATCCTTGGGGGCTGTTATACCCAAACGAACCTTGTCACCCCTGACATCGACAATTGTTATCTCCACATTGTCGCCGATCATGATTGACTCATCCCTTTGTCTGCTTAACACCAACATTTTCAACTCCTTTTGCGGGTTGGCTTTATGTCATTATATATACGATAAAAACCAGCTAAATGTTCACCAAGCTGACTTCTGAAATTCCTGATACGCTGTTATGCCATATCGGCATAGACCAACTGGTATCCAGCCGACAAACCGCTGAATACACCTATATTTTCGGCTAATTTGAAGGCCGAAAACAACGATTTTTATTTTGTTTTTGGCAAACTGGGTTAGTTATTGGACGTTTAGTGTGTAACCAATGGTACTATATGGACTTATTTAAGTAAAAGATGCAAAAAAAGATGAATTAAATTTTCTTTAACCCTGCCGCAGCGTTCTACTTGCTAAAGGAAACCCTGTTTGGCAGGTTCCTTTGAAGCTTGTTCCCATATCTCATTTTGCCGCCAATAATTATAGCGAATGGCAAGCCAATAACCCCATATTGCACCGAGTGTTCCAATGGCCACCATTTGGATGGGCAAAATGGCACTGACCGCCCGCGGGAAGAAAACCGCAGGCCATTGTTCAGCGGTGTATTGCAATAAATCCTTTTTGATATAAATGGTTGTAATAAATGCGGTTATAAAGCCGCTTGCGATTATTGGGCAGATGTAGTTTGCGTTCAGGAATTTCTTAACCACAAAAGCAGCTATTGCAAATGAAACCAGTACGGCGAAAACTATTTGCCCCGCAGAAGGCTGTGCTACTACAGAACCTAATTTGGTATCGAAAAGCCGAATATCCTGAGTGAATATACCAAGACAAAATTGCGATATTAAAAGCGAACCTACAACCGCAACGGCTGCATTTATGTATTTATCCGACTTGGACTTATCATCTGTTTTTTTAATTTCCGGCCCGGGGCAGAAAAGGATTTTTTGTCCGAGCAAAACGCCTGCAAATCCAATAATCACAATTACCAGCCAGAAAATCGGCTCCCATTTAAGCGAGGCAAACAACACCTCTCTGTGAGCCAGCGATGGATTAAGCTGAATCATATTTGCGATAGAGCCGCCCCGTATGGCCCAGATTGCAAGGCCGGCAGGAACAGCGATAATGCCGATTTCTCTGCCGTAAGGCCAGGCGATAAAATAAGCAGCGAGGCCTGCTAAAAAAGCCAGAGCCGCCAAAGTTATTGCAGATACAAGAGTTATGTTGCCTGAAAGCACCGGCAGAAACGGGTCAGCCGGCTTCGCCAATGGCCAGGCGAGAATGCCTATGAGTATAACTCCAACAGCCGCTGCGGCTGCGATTCTCAATTTCGTTAAATACGATAATTCCACAACTTAGCTCCTTTTATTGCGATTGCATATACTACCAGCCAGATAAGGCATGGTCAACAAAATATATTGCTGTTATTACGTATTCTGGCGTCGTCAAGTTTGTGTTGCGTACGTAAGTTTTTATTTGGCAAGATGGGTAAGATTTTGGTGTTAAATTGCTATTAGTCCTTTGCTCTAAAGGGGTTAGGATGATTTCAAAAAGTGACAAAAACTGACATGAATTGAGCATTTTTTAACACTTTTTTACAAGAAATGAACACTTTTTTACACTTTTTTACAAAAAAAGTCAGCTTTTTGACAGGCCTGTTAAAAAAAGACCGTCTGTGTTAAGTTGTTAAAATGGATAAAATAGGAAAAATAATTTTCACCGCAGAGAGCGCTAAGCTCGCAGAGAAAAAAGGGAAAGCACGAAGATTTTAGACGGGATTACAAGATTACAAGACAAGATTTTTTACCACCGAGAACGCGAAGGGCCACGAAGTTTTTTCAGCTAAGTCTGCTCAGAAGAAAATGCCTTTGGAAAATAAATTTTCACGGCATTTTTTCTTTGCATCCCGCCGCAAAAAAGAATGCGGCTGTCCTTACGGATTAGCTGAAAAAATAAAAAATAGGAAACGATTAAGATTAATTTATCACGGGGTAAAAGGGTTGACAAAAAGACGGAATTGGGGGAGAATCACGGAAGAAAGAACACAGAATACAGAACTCAGTCCGTAAGGACTCCATAGGAGAACACAGAAGAATAAAAAGAGAGAATTTGGATGCAGAATTTAAAGTTGTATGAACCACGAAGGAATTTATTATTAAAAACTGTTAAACCACGAAGGACGCGAAGGGACACGAAGAAAAATTGTTAGCCACGGATTAACGCTGATTTTAAGATCTGAGAGAAAAAGTTAAATGTCCAATACGCCGGAACTAATTTTGCAACTTGTCGAAACCTTCGATAGAAATATCGACAATTTCAAAAACCAAACCTACAACGAAACACAAGTCCGACAACAATTCATCAATCCATTCTTCGAGGCGCTCGGCTGGGATATGCAAAACAAGGCAGGAATCGCCCTGGCGTACAGCGATGTGATTCACGAAGACGCAATCAAAGTCGGCGGGTCAACAAAAGCGCCCGATTACTGCTTCCGAATCGGAGGAACGAGAAAATTTTTCCTCGAAGCGAAAAAACCATCCGTTGACATAAAATCAGACGTAAGCCCCGCCTATCAACTTCGCAGATACGCATGGTCGGCGAAACTGCCTTTGTCAATCCT
>JAPLMV010000121.1 GCA_026386835.1 Planctomycetota bacterium
TTTGATGGCACAATTGCTTGAATCGCCGTTTTGCAGCGGCTCATAACGTGCAGGGTCTTCACCGCCTTCGCCGCTGTTGCTCATTGCCCCGATTCGATTCATTGCGATGGCGACGCACTCGTGTGCTTCTTTGCTGATTGAGCCGTGACTCATCGCACCAGTGCAGAATCTTTTTACTATTTCTGCCGCCGGTTCCACTTCATCTATCGAAACCGCTTTGCCGCGTGCAAATTCGAACAGCCCGCGAAGAGTATAGAGTTTCTGCGACTGGTCATTTACGGCCTTTGCATATTCGGCATAGGCGTTTGCATCATTATTTTTTGCCGCGTGCTGAAGACGCGAAATTGTTGTCGGGTTCCAGAGATGTCCCTCGCCGCTGTGCCTGAAGTGGTATTCGCCGCCGAAATCCAGTTCAAGTGTCCCTGCGGGCCTATTTTCAAATCCCGCCTTATGACGAAGGATTGTCTCTTTGGCTATTTCCTCAAGTCCGATACCGCCGATTCGCGAACTTGTGCCGGTAAAGTATTTGTCTATTACTTCGCGGTTAATTCCTATTGCCTCAAATAATTGAGCGCCGTTGTAGCTGCGAAGAGTTGAGATGCCCATCTTGCTCATTGTCTTGAGGATGCCTTTTTTTACCGCTGCGATATAATTGTCCGCTATCTGCGTCGGTTCCATTTTGGCGGGCAGTTCCTCGCGGCGGCGAAGTTCGTTGAGCGATTCAAACGCAAGATACGGGTTGATAGCGTTTGCTCCGAAACCGCACAGAAGACAATAATGCATCACTTCCCTCGGCTCACCGCTTTCGACAATCAGCCCTGCTTCTCCTCGCAGTCCATTGACGAGCAGTCTATAACGCACAGCCGCTGTTGCCAGCAGCGAGGGGATAGGCGATTTTGCCTGCGAAATATCACGGTCACTGATAATAAGCAATGATGCGCCGTCTTTGATGGCTTTTTCCGCTGCCTCTGATAGTTCCTCCAGTCCGCGACTGAGACTGCCTGCCGGGTCCGACAGGTCGGCATCAAAAACAGCTGGAATAGTTGCAACCTTAAAATCATCACGGTTGACCGTCCGAAGCCGCTCTATATCTTCGTTGGTCAAAATCGGATGAGGCAGCTTTAACTGTCGGCAATGTTCAGGCGTTTCCGTAAGGATATTGCGTTTTTTGCCGGTGAACGCCATAAGACTCATTACAAGACCTTCACGAAGCGGGTCTATCGGAGGATTGGTAACCTGCGCGAAAAGCTGCTTAAAGTAATTAAACAACAATTTTGGACTGTCCGAAAGAACTGCAAGAGGAGTATCATTACCCATCGAGCCAACCGTCTCCTGGCCGTTGACAGCCATCGGAGTAAGAATCATCTTCAGTTCCTCGCGGGTATAACCGAACACCCTCATCCGCTGTGCGATGGTTTTGGGGTCGCTGGCGACTAACTTCGGTGAGTCGAACAGCCCGCGAAGCTCAATGCGGTTTTCTTCCAGCCATCGCCGGTATGGCTTCTGGCGTGCAATTTTGCTTTTTATTTCGTTGTCGGTGATTATCCGTCCCTCGACGGTATCAACCAGAAACATATGCCCGGGGCGCAGCCGTCCTTTTACGCGAATTTTTTCAGGCGGAAATTCTACAACGCCCGCCTCGCTTGCGATAATCACCAGGCCGTCGTTTGTAACCAGATAGCGCGATGGCCTCAGGCCGTTGCGGTCCAGCGTCCCGCCGATGAGTTTGCCGTCGGTAAATACCATCGCCGAGGGACCATCCCACGGCTCCATTATTGAACTGTGATATTCATAGAACCCGCGCTTGTCGGTGCTTATGTGATACTTTTGGCCGAACGCCTCGGGAATCATCATCATCATTGCATGCGGCATACTTCGGCCAGAGCGCACCAGAAGTTCGAGCATATTATCAAAACACGCCGAATCGCTTCCGCCAGGCGTTAATATCGGGAATATATCCTTTATGTCGTCGCCGAATAATTCGCAGGCGATTTTTGCCTCTCGTGCCCTGACGCTGTTGCGGTTGCCGCTGAGCGTATTGATTTCCCCATTGTGGGCTATGCAGCGGAAGGGGTGCGCCAGCCGCCAGTTCGGGAAGGTGTTAGTACTGTAACGCTGGTGAACAATCGCAAGTGCCGACTTTACGGCTTTTTCTGCCAGGTCTGGGTAGTACGCAAAAAGCTGCCACGCCATGAACATACCCTTATAGCAGATTGTCCTGCACGAAAGAGATGCCGCATAAAAATCATCCCCCCTGTCGCCAAATTTTTTATCTACCAGCCGCTCGGCTCGTTTGCGAGCCAGGAACAATTTACGTTCCAGTTCCTCATCCTGCACGCCCGCACCATCCACAAACACCTGTTTTATGGATGGTTCAGCGGCTAATGCCATTTTGCCAAGACAACTGCTGGAAACAGGCACTTCGCGCCAGCCAAGGATTTTCATGCCGTAGTGTTTAATTGCATCTTCGAGTATCGTGTCGCATTGTTTGCGGAATTTGGCGTCTTTCGAGCCAAAAACCATACCCACGCCGTACCGCAAAGGGTCAGGAAGTGAAAAACCGAGCTTTTCGCACTCGGTAAAAAAAAACTCATGCGGAATTTGAAAAAGGATACCTGCCCCATCACCGGTGGTTTCATCTGCGCCTGCTGCCCCGCGGTGGTGCAGATTTACAAGTATCTCCTTTCCGTATTCGATGATTGCGTGGTTCTGTTTGCCTGAAATATTAACAACTGCACCGATACCGCAGGCATCGTGCTCACGCCTGACCTCATATAAACCTTTATCCTTTGGCTGCATAATTATCTCTAACTGATTTGTTTTACCTCAGGAAAAGCATTTCCGCGTATGTAGGCAAAGGCCACAACTCGGCGTCAACGATATTTTCAAGCTCGTCAGAGGCCTGACGTACCGCCTGCATTGCAGGCCTGACGCTGTCATGGCACCGCTGGGCCCGTTTCGGTGCATCCTTGATAGCGACTGCTTTGGTAACCGCCTCTTCGAGGGTTTCAATTGCGATATTCAGTGAACTTATCAGACCGCAAACTTTCTTTAGCATTGTACTTTGTGTTTCACTTGAAGCACCGGCGGCTTTAATGTTATTAACCGCTTTTCCAAGTTTTCCCGAATAATCGACAGCCGCAGGCAAAATCTGACGCCTGGCCATATTGAGCATGGTCATCGCTTCGATATTAATCATCTTGTTGTATATCTCAAATAGGATTTCCGTGCGGGCATGCAGTTCCGCCTTGCTCAGAACCTTGTGCCTCTTGAACAGTTCAACATTTTCCTTGTCCATAAGTGTATTGAGAGCATCCACCGAGGAACGCATATTAGGCAATCCTCGCTTTTTGGCTTCATCAACCCATTCAGGAATATAATTGTCGCCATTGTATATTATTCTCGAGTGCTCTTTAGCGATTTTTTGCAGAAGCTTCTGAACCGCTGTTTTTACATTGTCCGACTTTTCAAGAGTATCGGCGATTTCCTCAAGGATATCGGCTACAATCGTATTAAGAACGAACATCGGCCCTGCCGTCGATTGTGATGAACCTACCATACGGAATTCGAACTTGTTGCCTGTAAATGCAAATGGCGAAGTCCTGTTACGGTCGGTGCTGTCCTTGGGCAGAGCCGGCAGTGTCGAAACGCCCAGCTTCAGTTCGCCGCCCTGCCTGGATGACTTTGCCCCGCCTACTGCAAGCTGCTCCATAATATCGGTAA
>JAPLMV010000199.1 GCA_026386835.1 Planctomycetota bacterium
GAAATCTCTTGTTAGTGCCGAAAGATTCGGTTAAACCGCTCGATATAGAAAGCTCTAAAATGATGGCTTTTATCGTCTCTGGCGGCGTGACAGGAAAATATCCCATAGACGCCATTTGAGGATGTTCGTTGCTTATTTGCAGCCTGTACCTTATAATGCCGCTTTTGAAACTCTGAATTTATAAAGAAAAAACTGTTATGACAGCAGATATTAAAAAACAGCTTGAATTGCTTAAACGCGGTACGATTGAGATTTTTAACGAGGTGGAACTTGCCGAAAAGCTCACCGAGTCAGCCGGTGCAAACAAGCCCCTTCGCATAAAACTCGGCCTTGACCCGACAAGCCCCGATATCCATCTGGGACATACTGTGGTGCTCCGCAAGATGCGCCAATTTCAGGACCTCGGCCACAAAGCGGTGCTTATCATAGGCGATTACACTGCACGAATCGGCGACCCGACCGGGCAGAACACGACCAGGCCGATGCTGACCAGCGAACAAATCGAAAAAAATGCAAAGACTTATCTCGAACAGGCAGGCAAAATCCTCGACACCTCCGCTCACAAGCTCGAAGTCCGGCACAACAGCGAATGGTTTGAAAAGCTAACGCTGATGGAGATGATTCAGATAGCGGCAAAAAAAACCGTCGCACAGATGCTTCAGCGGGATAGTTTTAAGTTGCGGCTTGAGAACGATATCGACGTTTATACGCACGAATTTTTGTATCCGCTTATGCAGGGCTATGATTCGGTCGTGATAAAAAGCGATGTCGAACTTGGCGGCACAGACCAGACGTTCAATAATCTTGTTGGCAGGGACATCCAGCGTGGCTATGGCCAAAAACCGCAGGTTGTAATTACTATGCCTATCCTTGTCGGCCTTGATGGCAAAGAGAAGATGAGCAAATCCAAAGGCAATTACATCGGCGTAACCGACCAGCCGAACGATATGTTCGGCAAGATTATGAGCATCTCCGATGATATGATGGAAAATTACTTTACGCTTTTGACCGATTTTGCCGGCGAAAAAATAGCCGAGCTTGTAAATCCGAATAAAACGCATCCAAAAGAAGCAAAGATACTGCTGGGCAAAACCATTGTTGCGCAATTCTATGGCGACCAGGCCGCCCAGCTTGCCGCCGCCGAATTCGACAACATATTTGCAAAAGGACAACTGCCCGATGAAATGCCTGAAATTAAGCTCACCGCAGAACCGGTGATGGCAAGTAAACTGCTCATGTCCTGCGGCCTTGTCCCGTCAGGCAGCGAGGCCAAAAGAATGGTTAAGCAAGGCGGCGTCAGCGTCAACGGAAGCAAAATCAGCGACCCCAATGAACAAATCACACCAAAAGACGGTATGGTTATTCAGGTCGGCAAACGAAAATTTGCGAAAATAAAAATAAAGTAGCCACAGAGGTCACAGAGAAATAAGAAATTTATGAAGCTACCGGAACTTAAAAACAGTGAAAGGTACATCGGCTTATACATTTTTGATTTCGGCGACCATACCGGCGTTGGTTTTACCGCCCAGGAAGTGGCTGAGCTTCTCGAAAGCGAAAAATACAAGAATGGCAAAGTATATAAAATTCACAAGGCCGAACCTGACGGCAGGCTCGAACTAAAAGGCGTCCGTTCGGAAATTTTTCAGCTTGAGGCAGGGATGTTTTTCTATGAAACATCCATCGAGACAGCAAAAGATGATTTCAAAAGTCTTATCAATCTGGCGGTAACGGCTGCTCCGCCTTGTCGGGCAAAGGTTCATTTGGCAAAATACAGCGACGACAAATTTGCAGCCGCAATTATTTACCCTGCGGAATATGACGACGAAATAAGCTCATGGCTTATTGCAGGCCGATATAAAACCAAAAGCGCTGCTGAAGGCGGCATTGAAGCTGTCCAGCGGTATTATAAAGACAACCCGGAAATTCTCGAACGTCATCAGTTATTCGAAAAATCCGCATTGGAAAGCAGGAGCGGCCAAGAATTGTTGGCCAATGTGAAACTCGCAGTACAGAGATGATGTCCGGTAACGAAAAAAGAACATTGTTAGGATTGCTGGCAGGGGGGCTGCTCTCGATATTTGGCAAATCCACCACAAAGCTCACCGCTGAAGATTTCAGAAAAGCAGAATTCAAAACAAGCACACAGCGGCTTGGAATTAGTTTCACTGAAAGGGTTCGAGATATTTTCAGATTCAAATGGCTTAAAAGGTTTTAACGGGGAATTCCTCAATAAACCGATTTTTTCCTTACCCTATGAGGTTTTCGACAGATTCCCTGCAATTATAATTGGATATTATCTATTCTGGCAAAATTGGAATAAAATAGTTTATGACAAAGGACAGTAAAATAATTAGTGTCCACAAACAAAAAGATAATACAAGAGTATTTTTATCTTTAGCCATTTTGCTGAATCTAAATAAATATATCAGTGAAACAAACCATATCAATGGAAAATTTATAAATATAAAATTTGTTCCAGATCCACCTGGAATCACCAACAACCACAAAAACAATGGAATTGCAATAAAGGTGTAATCAATTCGTTCGATTCGACTCCTGCTCGTCCACAAAATTATATTCGCGATAGGTAATATTAACAGTCCAGATACTAATCCGGGCACATATAAAAGCCCAAAATTGAGTTCCCCTCCAAATATCCCCAATTCACCGAATATAAATACCACATAAAATAAATTTATCAGTTCAAGTGCAAAACAAAGCACATTTTGTTTCGTTATAATCTTTCCCATTTCTAAACCATATTAAATGCGATACTTTTATACGGGAAATCCGGTTTTGATTTTTAACCATTTTTCCCGCAGCATTTTTTGTATTTTTTGCCGCTGCCGCACGGACAAGGGTCGTTACGGCCAACTTTTGGCTGTTCGAGCTTTATCTGTTTTACTTTTTCCTCGCCCTGCGGCGCCTGTGCAGCCGCTCGCTGCTGCTCTGCCATTGCAAACTGGCCTACTTCGTCATGAGCGGTCTGGCTTACATTCCATACGCTTCTGGCCCTGGCACCAGCTTCGAGATGTACCTTGAAGATAATATCCGTGACTTTATCCTCGATGGATTCGAGCATATCGTTGAACATTCGGAAACCTTCCCGCTTATATTCGGTCTTCGGGTCTTTCTCCGCCCATGAACGCATCCAGATGCTGTCTTTGAGATGATCCAT
>JAPLMV010000311.1 GCA_026386835.1 Planctomycetota bacterium
TAGTATAAAACCCTTGCGACAGGTGTTTGTAAGGAGTTTATCTGCTTTTCTTGGACGCTAAGCTTGAGTCCGTAAAGCAAAGTTTGTGTCAAGCTTAAAATAAAGGAATAGTTATGTATCAGATGTCCAATCCTGTTATGGAGAACAGTGCTTCCGATGTGGAGGGCGACCAAAGTTCGCAACCTCCGAGTACACCGAGGGCGGTCGTTAATCGCCCCCAAACCCCAATCACACCATTAAAATCGAAGTTTCCATGCGACTGGAACGACTGGAAATGGCAAATAAAACAGCGGATACGCAGCTTGAGTCAGCTTGTTAGTTATCTGCCATCCTTAAAGGATAACCAGGCGGAACTGGAGAGTGTCATTGCAAAGTATCCTATGGCAATTACTCCTTATTACGCTTCATTGATACAGAAACCGGATGCGTCGGACCCGATTTTTCAGATGTGCGTTCCTCAGGCTGAAGAACTGTTCAATCCGCCGTGCCTCAGTGAGGACCCTCTTGAAGAGCATGAGGATATGCCTGTGCCGGGACTTGTACACCGGTATAAAGACCGTGCCTTGCTTATCGCCACGACAACCTGTTCGGCATACTGTCGGCACTGCACCCGCAAGCGAATTGCAGGGACAAAGGAATGTACAATTTCCGCGAGGCGGCTTCAACAAGTAACAGACTACCTGTTAAGTCATCCGGAGATTTGCGATGTAATTATTTCAGGCGGTGACCCGCTGACGATGCCGACAAATGTGCTCGAGACAATATTGGCGGCCATTCGCTCGGTTGAGAGCGTGCAGATAATCAGAATCGGAACGCGTGTACCGGTTGTTCTGCCGATGAGGATTACCGATGAGCTTGTGCAGATGCTGCGCAAATATCATCCCTTGTGGATAAACACCCATTTTAACCATCCAAATGAACTTACTGAAGAAGCGGCCACAGCATGTGAAAAACTGGCCGATGCCGGAATACCGCTTGGCAACCAGACAGTTCTGCTTCGCGGGGTCAATGATGACCCGATGATTATTGAGCAATTGTGCCGCGGGCTGATTCGTATAAGAGTGCGGCCATATTATATGTACCAGTGCGACCTTGTTCGCGGGGTGGAGCATTTCCGTACGCCGCTTAGCAGGGGTATAGAAATTATGGAATACCTGCGGGGCAGGGTAAGCGGAATTGCAATTCCAAACTTTGTTGTGGATACTCCGCATGGCGGCGGAAAAATTCCGGTAATGCCTAATTATGTTGTTTCGATGAGCCCGACGCACACGGTACTTCGCAACTATGAAGGGTTAATAGTCAATTATCCTGAGCCTGGCTTTCAGGGTGTACCAGCTGCTGTGGAAAAGCAGGGACAGGCAGGCGGAGTATGGGAGCTTGCATGCGGCAGGAGTTCGGTCATTGGGCCTGGCGAAGCGAACCGCGGCCAGCGCCGCCGGAACATTATTGAAAAAGGAAAGAAAACACCAAAATTCGAACATAGTTATTTGTTTGATTTATGATAGATAACGCATTTCTGAGAATAGGGGTAGTATGAAAGTTGGCTTGACCTACGATATGCGCAGCGAATACCTTGCGCAGGGTTATAAAGAGGAAGATGTAGCTGAATTTGACTCAGAGGAAACGATAGCGGTGATAGAAAGCACTATCAGGTCTTTGGGGTATGAAACCGAGCGAATCGGCAATATATCGTCGCTGGCCTCAAAACTTGCCAAAGGGGCCAGGTGGGATATTGTCTTTAACATTGCGGAAGGCCTTTGCGGCCGGTTCAGGGAGTCGCAGGTGCCGAGTTTGCTTGAGATTTATAACATTGGCTACACGTTCTCTGACCCGTTTGTTTGCGCATTGACGCTGGACAAAAGTTTTTCAAAACGCGTGGTGCGAGACTGCGGAATCCCGACTGCAAAGTTTAAGACGGTCGAAGGTATGAAGGACATCCAGCAGGTTTCACTGGAATATCCTCTTTTTGCAAAACCGATGGTGGAAGGAACCGGCAAGGGTATTGACGGCAGGTCTCGTGTCGAATCGCCGGCACAACTGACTGATGTTTGTGAATATCTTCTCGAACGGTTTAATCAGCCGGTTCTGGTGGAGGAATATCTGCCTGGCCGAGAATTTACGGTCGCCGTGCTTGGAAACGGCCTGCAGGCAAATGTCCTTGGGATTATGGAAATCAAAATACCAGGCGACAGCAACTGCATATATTCGTATAACGCCAAAGAGAAGTGCGAGAAGCTGGTAAATTATGTTCCGTATCGCCAGGGCGGTTCACTTCACAAGCAGCTCGAGCATCTGGCTCTTAAATCTTACAGGGTACTGCAGTGCCGAGATGCAGCGAGAGTGGATTTTCGCTGCGACGCAAAGGGCGTACCTTGTTTTATGGAAATCAATCCATTGCCCGGTCTGCATCCGACACATTCCGATTTGCCGATGATTGCAACGCAGGAGGCTATGAGTTATCCTGAGCTAATCGATAGTATAATTAAAAGTGCATTGTCAAGATTGCAGCCGGTAAAGGTCTAATATGCAGGGAAGCGTTTTAATTCTCAATCACATAATGGAGAAACCAGCGGGTGGCGGGGACAAATTTGATTATGAACAGAGCAATGTCAGTGTCCTTGACGAGGTTGCGGCGGTCGCCGGAGCGCTTGACAAACTCGGATTTGATTACCGTGTAGAGAGTATCAAGCAAATCAGGGATTTGCCTGATGTCCTTAGCCGCAGTCCGGAAAAAATCATTTTCAATTTAATAGAAGACTTGAACGGGTCAGTGCTTGATTTTTGCTATGTTCCTGCGATTTGCAGTGCGCACGGCAAGGCCTGTACCGGCAACGATACCGCCTGTATGCTGCTGGCGCAGGACAAATGGCGCACCAAAAGCATTTTACGGGCAGCGAACCTTCCCTGTCCTCATGGCGTAATTGTTCCAATAGGTGAAAAGTTTTATCCGTCAGGTTTGGCATCGGGCAGGTATATAGTCAAGCCGGTTTTTTCGGATGCCAGCGAAGGAATCGACACAAGGTCGGTTGTCGACCTGCCGAGCACAGCGCTGCACCATGCGGTCCAGCGGATTCATGAGCAATTGAATCAGCCGGCCCTTGTTGAGCAGTTTATACCTGATAAGGAATTGAATGTTTCTGTTCTGCAGCGAGATGATAAAGTAGAGGTTCTGCCGATAGCGGAAATTGACTTCACCGCATTCGGTGATAATTATCCGCATATTGTTGACTATGCGGCCAAATGGCAACTGGATTCATTTACTTATAAACACAGCCCGCGGATAATTCCGGCACCATTGTCTGAAGATGTGGCCGAGCTTGTGCGAAGTATAGCTGTTGATTCATGGCGAGCGCTCGGATGCCAGGATTTTGCACGTGTGGATTTCCGACTCGACGAGAACGACAATATCTTTGTACTTGAAGTCAATCCCAATCCGGATATTTCTCCTGATGCGGGGTTTGCAGCGGCTCTTGGTGCCGGTGGAATAAGTTTTGAAGAGTTTGTTCAGATATTACTAAATAATGCCCTGTCCAGACTTGGTGAGAAGTGTTCAATTAGTAATTTAAAGACTATGTCGAATATTACACAGCCAAAACTCAGTATTCGCTATACCTGCCCGAGGGACAGGACAAGAATCCTTTCCATACTCGAAGAAACGAAATTTTTCCGCCCCGAGGAACTTAAGGTGGCAGAAGAAGTGCTTGACGAGGCCCTTGCCAAAGGCCCTGAAAGTCATTATCAATCCTTCGTGGCACAGGATGGCGACAATATAGTTGGCTGGCTTTGTTTTGGCCTTACACCCTGTACGATAGGCACTTTTGACATCTACTGGGTTGCGGTGGCTCCTGAAAAACAGCGATGCGGCGTTGGTGCGTACCTGATGGAATATGCAACAAATCTTATTAAAAATCGTAAAGGAAGGATGATTATTGTTGAAACTTCCGGCATGCTGCGTTATATTTCTACCCGCCGATTTTATGAGAAACTGGGTTATCGTAAAGCGACACGAGTCAAGGACTTTTACGCAATCGGTGACGACAAGATTATTTATACTAAATGTTTGTAGAGAAAGTTAAGGTAGCCACGTGCCGGATAAAGAAAAGAAAAACACTAAAGGTAAAGACAAAAATAAATTGACCACAGCCGAGATTGGAAATTTCAAAACCATGCTTCTGGAGAAGCGAAATGAAATTCTTGGTAATGTAAAACACATGGAAGATGAGACTCTTCGCAAGTCAAGAAGCGAATTATCGAGTATGCCGATTCATATGGCGGATATGGGCTCTGATAATTATGAGCTTGAGAATATGCTTGGACTGATGGACAGTGAAAGAAGAATCCTGAGGGAAATCGACGATGCCCTGCATCGAATCGAAGAGGGTACATATGGAATCTGCGAGGGCAACGATGAGTCGATACCCAAGGCTCGCCTCAATGCGATTCCATGGGCTCGCTATTGCGTTACCTGTGCAAGCCAGATGGAAAAGGGCATGGGCAAAAAGCAAAGAGCAACATCCGACACAAATTATTACGGACACCTTGATGAGGAGACGTTTGAGGAATTCAATAGTTTCCCTGAAACAGAGGCGGAATAATTTCTGCCAGGTAAACTGAGCGGTGGATGTTTCGTCAAAATTACAAAACGACCTGAACTTGGATAAAAGAAAACACTTCTATTTTAGCATGTCTTTTTGGGCAATTGTCCTTACAAATTTGTTCACGATTTTCATGGCGGTAAAAGTTAACAGGAATATTTTAAAATATGCCTTTACGCCGGCGTAAATGATTGGGCCTGGAAGGACTCGAACCTTCGACCAGCGGATTATGAGTCCGCTGCTCTAACCAACTGAGCTACAGGCCCGATGCTGAAAAAATTTTCGCAACGATACGCTAAATTACAGTAAAAGTTCTTATTTTGCAAGAGAATAAAGACCTAACAATCATACCGTGTACAGGTGGATAACTGCCAAATTGGCACATAACTGGAATTTAGGGTCGAATGCAAGTCTTTATTGTTATTGAGGTTATTGATTTTATCTGTTTGGGCACGGCATTTGCATTGTTTAGAGTAGAGACACTCTGTAAATTGATATTAAAAGGAATAGTGTTATGAAATTCGACAAATTTACACTTAAAGCACAGGAGGCACTGGCGACCGCTCAGCAGATTGCGATGGCTAAATCGCATACGGTACTTGCGCCGCTGCATTTGTTAAGTGCTATTCTCGAGGACGACAACGGCATAGCAGTTATGATTTTGAAAAAAATCGGTGCTAACATCTCACGCATCAGGGAAATGACCGAGGCAGAACTCAGGCGTATTGCGCAGGGGACGAGCGGCGGACAAATTATGCCTGAGCCCGCTTTCAACCAGATAGTTCTCGATGCACAAAACCGCGCCGACAAAATTGGCGATGAATACCTCAGCGTCGAACATTTATTCCTGTCGCTTGCCTCGATACAAAGTGACGCCAAAGAAATTTTGCGTCTTAATTCAGTTAGTCCCGAGCAAATCGAAAATGCCTTGAAGGAAATCCGGGGCGGCGAAAAAATAACAGACCAGAATCCAGAGGAGAAATACAAGGCACTCGAGCGTTACGGTATTGACCTTTTGGAAATGGCGAGAAAAGGCAAACTGGACCCTGTTATCGGCAGGGATGAGGAAATAAGGCGGTGTATGCAGGTACTTAACCGGCGGACGAAAAATAATCCGGTGCTTATAGGCGAGCCGGGCGTTGGAAAAACCGCTATCGTTGAAGGTCTTGCCCAGCGGATTGTTGCAGGCGATGTCCCGACGGGACTGAAAAATAAAAGGGTCGTCGCTCTCGATATGGGAGCTTTGATTGCAGGCACCAAATTCAGAGGCGAATTTGAGGACAGGTTCAAGGCCGTATTGAAAGAGGTTATTGCCGCCGATGGACAAATCATTCTTTTCATCGATGAATTGCACACCATCGTCGGCGCAGGCAAGGCCGAAGGCGCCGTCGATGCGGGCAATCTGCTAAAACCCTCGCTTGCACGAGGTGAACTTCTCTGCATAGGCGCGACCACGATTGATGAATATCGAAAATATATAGAAAAGGATGCGGCACTCGAGAGGCGTTTTCAGCCGATTACGATTGCCCCGCCGACTGTCGAAGAAACAATAGCCATACTTCGAGGTTTAAAAGACCGCTACGATACACACCATGGCGTCAGGATTACCGATGCTGCGCTTGTGGCGGCTGCGACTTTGTCAAACCGCTATATAACAGACCGCTGGTTGCCAGATAAAGCGATTGACCTGATAGATGAAGCGGCATCCAAACTGCGAATAGAAAACGACTCGCTGCCGTCCGGGCTGGACGACATCAGGCGAAAAATAGTCCAACTGCAGATTGAGCGCGAGGCATTGAAAAAGGAAAACGACACCGCGAGCAAAGAGCGATTGAAAAATACCGAAAAGGAATTAAACAAACTTCAAAAACAGAATAAGGAGCTTACATCGCAATGGGAAGCCGGGAAGAAGGAAATCGACCTGATAAAACAATTGAAGGAAAAAATCGAACAGGTACAGAACCAGTTTGAGGCTGCCCAGCGCAAAGGCGACCTTGAAACAGCAGCCAGGCTCAAATACAGTACGATAACCGACCTGAAGAAGGAGCTTGAAGAAAAAGAAGCACAGCTTTCAAAATCCGAAAAAGGCATTATCAGCAACGAGGTTACCGAAGAGCAGATTGCCCAGGTTGTATCCAAGTGGAGCGGCGTGCCTGTGGCGAGGTTACTCAGCGGCGAGCGGCAGAAATTAATGAAGATGGAGGATGCGATTCGGCTGCGGGTTGTCGGCCAGGATGAGGCGGTTGTCGCACTTTGCAATGCGGTACGCAGAAATCGGGCAGGTCTCGGCGACCCGAATCGTCCGATAGGGACATTCCTTTTCCTGGGCCCAACAGGCGTGGGCAAGACTGAACTCTCAAAGGCGCTTGCTGATTTTCTCTTTAATGATGCCAATGCGATGGTTCGAATCGATATGAGCGAATTTATGGAGCATCATTCCGTTGCCCGGCTTATCGGCGCTCCGCCCGGCTATGTCGGTTATGAAGAGGGCGGTCGGCTCACAGAAGCCGTGCGGCGAAAACCGTATTCGGTAATTTTGCTGGATGAAATTGAAAAGGCGCACCCTGATGTCTTCAATGTCCTGCTTCAGGTCTTTGACGATGGTCGATTGACCGATGGCAAGGGTCGAACGGTCGATTTCAAGAATACCGTCATAATTATGACAAGCAACATTGCTGGCCATAAAATTCAGGAGCTGACCGAGCAATCGGGCTCCGACTGGGAAATAGAAGCACATGTCAAAGACGCTCTCAAGTCGCATTTCAAACCTGAATTTCTGAATCGCATCGATGAGACGATTGTCTTTCACATGTTAAGCAGGGACGACTTGAAAAAGATTGTCGATATTCAGCTTAAGTACCTTGCAGGGCGTTTGAATGCCCGCAAGCTCGAAGTCGAATTTACCGACAATGCACGCAAGCAGATTATGGATGAGGGCTACGACCCTTCCTTTGGCGCAAGACCCCTTAAGCGAACGATTCAGCAGCGGCTGGAAAATCCGCTTGCCTCGGAATTGCTCGCCGGAAAATTCACCGAAGGCGACAAAATTAAAATCGATGCCGATGGCAGAAAATTCATATTCGAAAAGGTTTGATGGAATCAGAAATGTTCTTTGATGTATTTGACGGCATTATTGAATATGGTCATTCCGTCAGCATCAACTTTGTTTTTTAATCGGCACCATCTCGGATGCTGGGTAGGCCTTACAAATCTTTCCGGGTGCGGCATCAGCCCCAGTACTCTGCCTGTCGTGTCGGTAAGGCTTGCAATCGAGGCCATCGAGCCGTTTGGGTTAATCGGGAATGGGCCTTCGCTGCTATTTTCATCGACATACTTAAATGCGATGTGGCCGTCCGATTTTAATTTATCAAGCGTTGCTGCATCTTTTGTAACGACCTTGCCCTCGCCGTGTGCTATCGGCAGATAGATTTGCCTGTCCTGTTCGATAAAGACGCATTTTTTTGTCTGCGGGGCAAGATATACCCATCTATCCTCAAATCTGCCGCTGTCGTTATTGGTTATGGTAACATTTTCCTGCCTTTTACTCGAATCGTTGCCGGGCAGTATGCCGGTTTTGACGAGCACCTGAAAACCGTTGCAGATACCTAGTATCAGTTTGCCGTCGTCGATAAATTTTCGCAGCGCCTCCGAGAGGTGATGGATAATTTGGTTGGCAAGTATCTTGCCAGCAGCAGCGTCATCGCCGTAACTAAAACCGCCCGGTATGACTAATATCTCGAAGCCATCGAGCAGTTGCTTATCTTCTATGACCCTGTTTATATGAATACGCTGGGCCGATGCCCCTGCCAGTTCGAGTGCGTACTGGGTTTCCATATCGCAATTTATCCCCGCCGCCCGCAATACAATCGCTTTTACTTCTTTCATCTTTTACCTTTACCATTTAAACGTCTTCTGCCACGCCTGTTTCATTGTATTTATATCGAGATTGACGACAGTTTTGCCATCCTGAGTTTTTATCACAAGCGATTTATCCTGCGTTACTTTGCCGATTTGCCCAAAGGGCAGGTTGAGCATCAATTTTGCAAATGCATCGTAATTTTCCGGCTCAACTTCCACGATGTATCTGCTGTTGGATTCACTGAACAATTGCTGGTCAGCCCGCAGGCAATCGGAGCTTTTCGGCAGACCACGCAAATCCGCTTCAATGCCGAGACCGCCCGCAAAGGCCATTTCCGCAAGAGCGACAGCCAGGCCGCCCTCGGAGCAGTCGTGACAACTGACTATGAGTCCCTTGTCTATCGAAACGGAAATCTTTTGAGCGATTTTAGGAGCGGTTTTCAGGTCTAATTGGGGGACATTTGCGCCGAGCAGGTCTTTGATTTTGTAATAGTGCGAACCGCCCAGTTCATTTTTCGTTTCACCGACGATAAAAAGCATATTGCCCGGCTTTTTGGCATCCATCGTTATGCACTTATTCACATCATCGACTGTCGATATTGCACTTATAAGAAGCGTCGCAGGGATTGAAATCACCGAGCCGTCCTCGCAGCGGAATTCATTGTTCAGCGAATCCTTGCCCGAGATAAACGGCGACTGATA
>JAPLMV010000220.1 GCA_026386835.1 Planctomycetota bacterium
TACGCCTCTGGCTCTTAGGGCAAAGGCGAGACGGCTTAAAAGCCAGTACGGTATAAAAGCGGTTTTTGTTGACTACATGCAGTTGATGAGTTCCGGTTCCAACAGGATTGAATCTCGTCAGCAGGAAATCACTGAAATTTCACGATACTACAAAGCACTTGCAAGAGAACTGGAAGTTCCTGTTGTGGTCATCAGTCAGTTGAACCGCTCTCCGGAAGGAAGAGAAGGACACAAACCGCGGATGAGTGACCTGCGTGAGAGTGGAAGCATCGAACAGGACGCCGATGTTGTTATACTCCTTCACCGGGAAGATTATTACCATAAGAATGAAGAAGGTTATCAGGAGGATAATACAGCCGAGGTGATAATAGCCAAGCAGCGTAACGGTCCGACAGGAAGCGTTAAACTTGTTTTCCGCGAAAGACTTACGATGTTCGAAAACGCATCTTTTGCACAAGAGCCGTTTTAATTGATGTTTAGCAGTTAGTTGCCGGTTGTTTGCAGGTAAAGATACGAAATACGATTTTCAGGAGCATAATAGAGAACAAAATGCAAAACTTAAAAATCGAAAAGCCAGATAAAAATTTCAGATTTTATTGTTTAGTTTTGGTATTTGTGTTTTGTATTTTTATATTTCCTGTCTCAGGAGTTTTTGCTGATGGTGATGCGTCTGAACCGAATCTGCCGGTTTCTGCCCAGCCTGCGCAGAGCCGATATGAAATCGGAACGATTCAAATTGCTGGCAACCGAATCATCACCTCAAATCAGATATTGGTCAAGGTCCGCAGCAAAGTCGGGCAACTGTTTGATGCTGATATGGCTGCCGAGGATGCAAAGCGAATTGCCCAGGTAGACGGCATTGGGTACAGTTACTACAACACCGCCGTCGTCGATAATAAAATCCAGCTTACCTTTGTCATTGTCGAAAAGAATGTCGTGCGTACGATTGATTTTATAGGCAACAAGGAGTATAACGCCAAAACGCTCACGAAAAAGCTCGGCTTTAAGAAGGGCGATTCTCTCGATGCGATGCTTGCGGAGTCCGGCAGAAAGAGCATTGCCGATTTATATCTCGAGGATGGATTTCCTTTTGTTGAAGTAACCATTGATCAGCAGAAGCTGCTTACAGGCAATCTGGTTTACACAATTCAGGAAGGCCCCAAAGCCAGAATCAGTGCCGTCGAATTCAGCGGTAATAAATCTGTAAAGACAAGGGCGCTCAAAACCGTCGTAAAGACCAGCACGCGAAAATATGTTATTTTCCGGAAATATTACAATCAGACCGAAGTCGATGGCGACATCATCAAACTGCAGAATGTTTATTACGAAAGGGGTTTTCTGAACGCAGCGGTTAGCATAAAGCGTGAATTCAACGAAGAAAAGACCAAGGTTCGCATCACCTTTGTAATTGAGGAAGGAGTGGTCTATAAAGTTGAAAAAATTTCAGTTACAGGCGGACAATTCTTCGACCCAAATCGTTTGCAGTCTGAAATTAACCTCGAACAGAAAAAGGCCTATAACCAGAAAAAGGCGGAGTCTGATACCAAAAGAATTCTCGCTGTTTATCACGAAAGTGGTTTTGTCGAAGCAAAGGTTGAGCAAAAACGGAGTTTTGTTCCCGAAAATCAGGTAGATGTCGAATACCAGATAACCGAAGGCGACCGTTTTAGGATCGGGCAAGTCAATATCACCGGTAATGAACAAACCCATGACAAGGTCGTTCGCAGGATTCTCGATGAATACGACTTTACGCCTGGCCAATGGTACAATGCCGACATTGCCCGCGGTGACGGCACAGGCGATCTGGAGAAAAGGGTCAAGAGTATGGCTGTGACCGAATCTGCGGCCATTACGCCCAGCACGCCTGCCGGCCAGACGCCCGGCCAAAAGGATGCCCAGGTGCACATCATCGAAGGGCAGACCGGCTCAGTGATGCTCGGTGCAGGTGTTGCCAGCGACAGCGGGCTTATCGGACAGCTTATTTTTGAGCAGAGGAATTTCGATATTAAGGACAGACCCGAAAGTTTCGAGGAGTTTATCACAGGCAAGGCGTTCAAAGGTGCCGGCCAGACCCTGAGAATTGCCCTGCAGCCTGGAACCGAAGTCAGCGAATATTCGATTAATTTTACTGAGCCATATTTTATGAATAAACCCATATCCCTTGATGTGGCCGGCTCATATTGGACAAGAGGCAGAGAAAGCTACAACGAGGAGAGAGCAAAGGGCTACCTCGGCTTTGAGAAGCGTTATAAAAATCACTGGACCAGAAGCATCGGTTTTCGCATGGAAGAGGTTACCATTAAAGATTTAGAGTCGGATGCCCCCAAGGAAATTTATGATGTCAAGGGCGGCAATATGATTGGCGGCGTGAAATTCGGCGTAGGCAGGGACACCACCAACGACAGGTTTGCGCCCAGTAAGGGTTATATATTTAATACTTCTTACGAACAGGTAGGTGGCGACTACACTTTCGGAATATTGAGTGCAACCCACAGGCGTTACAGCACCCTTTATGAAGATTTAGCTGAGAGAAAAACAGTTCTGGCTACCAAGCTTTTACTGGCTACTACTGTGGGTGATGCGCCGCCTTTTGAGAAATTTTATGGCGGCGGTTCAAGTACTTATGGTATCAGGGGCTTCAGGTACAGGGGTGTAAGCACCAGAGGCAAAAAGACTAATCATGGCGTTCCAATACCAGGCGCAAAGAAAGAAGACCCGATAGGCAGTGAATGGATATTCCTGGCAGGTGTTGAGGCAATTGTGCCTTTGGTAGGTGACAATTTCTCGGCATTATTCTTCGTGGATAGCGGTACCATCGATTCTGGCAATTACCGCGTTGGTGTCGGTACCGGTATACAGATACTTATACCTCAATGGTTCGGTCCTGTTCCTATGAGATTAGAGATAGCAACTCCTCTAATGAAGGACAGTTCCGATGAAACGCAGATTTTCAGCTTCTCGGTGGGAAGGTTGTTCTAATTGTGATTTGTTAATTATTGTTTAAAAAAAAGTTTCGAATAATAATAAATAAAGAAAGAAAGGGAAATGTTATGAAGATTAAGATGATGGGACTGAGTTGTTTAATCGCCGCAATTGTTCTATTTACCGGCTACCAGTACAGTATGGCTAAATCAAAAACCGATGCCGAACCGATTGCAAAACAAGAAGTAAAGAATCCCAATGCCGCTTCCTCCAAAATAGGTGTTGTCAGCGTGCGGAAGGTTTTTGAGAACTGCAAAAGAAATGCAAAGTACAGAGAAGAAGCCAAGGACGAGCAGAATAAAATCATCGCTGACCTCGAAAAAATGAAAGCTGATATTGATGCGGGCAAGGCAGGACTAAAGACCAGAAAAGAAGGCAGTAACGACTACATGGCATTGGTCAAAGAAGTGCTTGAAAAACAAGCCAGCTATCAGGCACAGCAGGAGTTTCAAAAACAGCAAATCGAGCTCAAGGATCAACGGTGGACAGAGCAGCTTTATAAGGATATCCTCAAAATAGTCCAGCAGATTGCCCAGAACAAGAGCCTGGATATGGTGTTCGAGGAGGATGAACCGCAGTTCCCATCCACCAGCGTTAATGAGCTTATGCTTTCCATAAGGACGCACAAACTGCTCTATAGTGCCGGTTGCATGGATATTACCGATGAGGTGCTGGTGATGCTCGACGCAGACGATACTCAGCCGGTAAAAACCGATGATACACAAAAATCAGACAGCAAAAAGTAATAGCGTAAGATATAAGTCCGACAAAATTGTTTTTTGAATGGTTAATTCAAAATGATGTTGACGGTTGCACAATTGGCACAGCGTATCGGAGCCGAGCTTGCTGGTGACGGCTCGATGCAGATAACTGCGGTTGAATCGATACAGGCCGCGGGTGAGAGTAGTATTACGTTTATTTCCGATGATAAGCACCTGCCCGACCTCGAAAAGTCGCAGGCAGGCGCAGTCATCGTTGGCAGGCGTATTGAGAATTTGGCAAAGCCGCAGTTGATTGTCAAAAATGTCAACGCCGCCCTGATAAAAACCCTTGAGATTTTTGCGCCAAAACTAAAAGGCACACTGTCGGGCATCGACCCCGCCGCAAAAATCGGTCAAAACGTAAAACTCGGCAAAGGTGTTGCTGTCGGATTAGGTGTCGTGATTGATGACGGCGTACAAATCGGCGATAATACCATTATCGCGGCTGGCTGCAAAATAGGTGAAAATTCCACGCTCGGTAAAAACTGTCGGCTTGACTCCAACGTTGTCGTTTATCATAATTGTTTCATCGCCAGCAATGTCATAATACAGGCCAATACCACTATCGGCTCGACCGGTTTCGGCTATTATTTCATTGACGGCGCACACCGGCTCATCCCGCACAATGGCACCGTAGTCATTGAAGACTTTGTTGAGATTGGTGCCAACTGCTCCGTCGATAGAGCCAAATTTGGTGAAAACAGAATCGGCGCAGGTACAAAGATAGACAACCTCGTGCACATTGCACATAATGTATCGATAGGTAAATGTTGTCTGATTGCTTCACAGGTCGGTATTGCAGGCAGTTCAAAACTTGGTAACGGGGTTGTTCTTGCCGGCCAGGTCGGAATTGCAGACCATGTGGAAATAGGTGATGGCGTTGTCGTTTGTGCCAAGTCTGCCGTAAAAAAAAATGTCCCTGCTGGTATGCAGGTACACGGTGT
>JAPLMV010000113.1 GCA_026386835.1 Planctomycetota bacterium
TCAACATTTACCCAGGTCAGATTCTCTGTTGGGTACATTTCTTTTGCTAACGGTGCAAAAACGACATCGGTGCCCGCCTTTTTACAAATCTCAAGGTCGGCATCGAGCGGGCGCGGGTATTTTTCAAAGTCTTCCCCCGGGCCAAACTGTGTCGGGTTGACAAAAATACTCACGACAACGAAATCAGTATTTTTGCGGGCGGCTTCAATCAGCGATATATGGCCGATATGCAGGGCGCCCATTGTGGGAACAAGCCCTATTTTTTTGCCTTTGCTGCGGGCGGCATTGACCAGACTTCGAACCGATTTTATGGTCTTTGCAAGTTCCATTTATACCTTTTAACCTCTCAGACCGGCCTTGAAGCCGCGTTCGAGGTCCTCGATTATATCCTCGACATCTTCGATTCCGACAGCGAGGCGGAAAAGGGTGTCGGTGATGCCGAGCTTATAGCGAGCCTTTCTCGTGTAATCGTAATAGCTGACAAGTGCGGGGTGCGTAATGAGGGTTTCGACGCCGCCGAGACTTGGGCCGATATAGCACAATTTCAGGGCATCCATAAATCTTTTTGCAGTTTTGACGGTTCCCTTTATGTCGAAGGTTACGACTCCTCCGCCGCCGGTCATTTGTTCTTTGGCGACCTGATAATGAGGATGGCTTTTGAGGAATGGATAATATACCCGCCTCACGCAGGGGTGCTTTTCAAGAAATTCGGCGATAATCAGGGCGGATTCATTTTGCCTTTTCACCCGCAGGGGGAATGTTTTGAGTCCCCGCAGCAATAGATAGCAGCAATGCGGGTCGATAAGGCCGCCCATCGATTTGTGCAAATCGCGGATTTTCTCGATAAGTTCCGTTTTGCCCAGTACTGCGCCTGCGAGTATGTCGTTGTGGCCTGCAAGATATTTAGTTGCGCTTTGGAGAACCAGGTCCATTCCGAATTCTATCGGCCGCTGATTGACAGGCGTGCTGAAGGTGCTGTCGATGAGCGTAAGGATTTTGTGTTTTGCCGCAATTTTTTTGATTTTGACAAGGTCAAAAATATTGAGATACGGGTTGGTCGGCGACTCGGAGAATATAAAACGGGTATTCTTTTTGACGGCCCGCTCGATGAGGTCGTAATCTCCGAAGGGGACAATGGTGCAATCAACGGCAAACTGCTTTAAGTATGATTTGCAGAACTCGAGCGTTTTTTTGTAGCTGTCGTCTGTAATTACGATGTGGTCGCCGGACTGAACCAAAGACAGAATAGTTGTGGTTATGGCGCTCATTCCGGATGTAAAGACGACACAATCCTCAGCGCCTTCGAGGTCTGCAAGGCGTGCTTCGGCGATTTTGGCGGTGGGGTTGCCGTATCGTCCGTATTCGAAATGCTCTTTGCCTTTTTTGGTATAATCTTCGATGGCCTTGCTGTTTTTGAAGGTAAACGTTGAGGTCTGAATAATCGGCGTCATCAGCGAATCGGCGTATTTTTCTCGCGGTTCGCCGGCGTGGATGGCCCTTGTCGATATTGACTTGTGATTTAACACGGGAATTTTTTTACCGGATGATTTAGCTATTTTTTTCATCGACAGCCTTTTTACAAATTTTTTACAGTGATATAACTTTTTATTTGCTCTGACAGATTATCCACATCGGCTGGTTTTGTGCAATCAAATTCACAAAGCTGTATGCGAATAACAGGACAAGTTTTCCAGTTATTAAAGAAATTTTCATAATCGGATTCAAACGCATCGAGGAACTTCGGGTCTATTTTCTGCTCATAAGGCCGATTGCGTTTTACGATACGGGTCAGGCAATTCCGGGCGGTATCCTTCAGGTATATGACCAAAACCGGCAAGGCGACCATTTTACTCAAAGGCAGATAAATCTGCTCGTGAAGTGCAAGCTGCTCAGGATTGAGCAGGCGTTTTGCGTAGATGATTTCCTGGTCAAAAATGTAATCGCTGATGACCGGTACGCCGGGGGTCAATGCGGCAGGGGCCAGTTGGCTCAGCCGGCTCGTGAGGAAATACAACTGCGAATCGAGAGCCAGTTCCTTTTTACCCGCATAAACCTGCGGCAAAAATGGATTTGTATCATAAGGTTCAAAAAGCTGTTTGCAGCCGAAACGAGCAGCCAGTTTTTTGGTAAGGGTGGTTTTGCCGACGCCGATGACCCCTGCTATGCTGATAAGCTGGGGCAGCTCGGCCTTGAACACAAAATCGCAGCCGTTAAGACGCCGGGCTAATTCTGCGGCCGATACCTTTATAACGGGATGCTCGAATTCGGAATTAAGCTGACAGATGCCATTCAGGACAAAAGACCGCAGGTGCATTTGCGGATGAGGAACGGTCAGTTCGGCAGTATTTATGATTTCGCCGCCGAACAATAATAAATCAAGGTCGATGGTTCGCGGCGACCATTTTTCCTGCCGGACCCTGCCGAGCGAATTTTCGATTTGCGCCATTTTTTTGAACAGGTTCTGTGCAGATAAAGCAGTTTTTATTTCTGTTACGCAATTTAAATATTTCGGCTGTTCCAAACCGGCCAGCGGAGTTGTCTCGATTACATCGCTGCTGCGCAGGACTTCCACGCCGGGGATGTCGGCAAGCATCGCAACGGCATTGCGGATGCAGGATTGCCTGTCGCCTAAGTTACTTCCCAGGCCGATATATGAAAGCGTTGGTTTTGTCATTAAAGTTTTGCCAATCGTTCCATTGCTTCTTTGACGTTTTCTGGTTTTGCAAAGGCGGTGAGCCGTAAATAACCCTCGCCTGCCGGGCCGAAACCTGCGCCGGGAGTGCCGACCACGTTGGCCTTTGTAAGAAGCAAATCGAAGAATTCCCAGCTCTTTAGTCTGCCGGGTGTTTTGAGCCAGATGTACGGCGCATTTATCCCGCCATAAACCTTGTAGCCGAGCCGACTGAGCGATTCGAGAATAAGTTTTGCGTTGGCCATATAAATATCGATTATCTGGCGGCACTGTTTTTTGCCTTGTGGGCTATAGACCGCTGCGGCGCCTGCCTGTGAGACATAAGAAACGCCGTTAAACTTTGTGCAGTGTCTTCTTCGCCAGACTGGTGCGACCTCGACTGCCTTGCCGTCTTTTGTATAGGCCTTCAACTGCTTTGGTATAATGGTAAATGCGCAGCGAACGCCAGTAAAGCCAGCAGTCTTTGAAAAACTGCGGAACTCAATCGCCACATCCTTTGCGCCATCAATTTCATATATTGAGTGGGGTATAGCCGGGTCACAGATAAAGGCCTCGTATGCTGCATCGAAAAATATTATCGCCTTATTTGCACGGGCAAAATCGACCCATTTTTTCAGGACTTCCTTCGTTGCTACAGCACCTGTCGGGTTGTTGGGAAAGCAAAGGTAAATTATATCAACCGCCCTGTCAGGCAAATCCGGGATAAAATTATTCTCCGCTTCACAGGGCATATACACGATTTTGCCGTACTGGCCGTTTTTCTTTGCCCTGCCGGTTCGCCCTGCCATTACGTTGGTATCGACATAAACAGGATACACCGGGTCTGCCACGGCGATGATGTTATTTAGGCCGAATATCTCCTGGATGTTGCCGGTATCGCACTTTGCGCCGTCGCTGACGAATATCTCGTCGATGCCGATATCGGCGCCGCGAACTGCAAAGTCGTTTTCCTTTATTGCCTGCCTTAGGAATTCATACCCGACTCCGCCGTCATCGTAGCCCCTGAAGGTTTCTTTTTTGCCCATTTCATCGACTGCCTTTTTCATCGCCTCGACAACCGCCGCTGCCAACGGCTGGGTAACATCGCCGATACCCATACTGATTACATCGGCTTTGGGATTTTCAGCCTTAAAAGCCCTGACCCGCCTGCCGATTTCAGGAAACAAATACCCCGCCTGGAGTTTCAAAAAATTTTCGTTAATTTTTATCATTCTTCTTATCTTTCTTAAAAATAAGTACTTACGTACTGTCGGCTGCTAAAAACAAACAGCCGAAAATAAACAGGAATGTTTCATTTTAGTATCCCCCCTGCTCGGCGTCAATGTTCGGTTTGAAAATGATTATTTGTCGGGCGCAATCAAGCTTGTGATGTGTACGTAAGTCCTATTTAACAAAATGGGAAAATACAAAGATTTTTCACAGAGGCCTCAGAGATCGCAGATTTTGAGTTTGTGGAAAAAAGACCAATGATATCTAAAAATAACAGGTGAGTGGAAATAGTAAGAGACCAGTTATTTAATAGGTAAACGTTCCTATTATGAACAGAAGTGAATCTTTACGTGAAGCAAGGTTCATCTATTAATACTTCACCTTGATCTTGAGATAAAGCGCGTACGTATGCTTTTCTTCTGCCTAAACTTTGCGGACCTTGTTCATATGCAGCTAATAACAATGCGATCAATGATATTTTTCTGATCTGATCCCCGGCTTTCTCCACTTTAACAGCTAATCCATCCAATCCAAATGCCTTAATAATAGCGCGCACTCCCTTAATTTGAAATCCTATTGGTCTCTCATCTATGGCTGAAGAATATATTGTCAAAAATTCATCTATTCTATCAGCTACAATAGCCTCGTTTGCGGTCTGATAAACAATACAGTCTCCTTTCTGATTATACCACGGTTCAGGACGAAACTCTGATGAACCCTCAACGTAATCACTTAAGAAGTGTTTTTCCATATTATTGCTCCATATCTATTTTCCCAGCCTACTGGGGCCATTGGATCATCATCAGCGGCATGTTCTGCTCGCCATTCATATACATACATGTTGGGATTCAAATATACTGCATAAATTTTATTGTTAGGGAAAGGTACTATAACACCCTCTTTTATACACCATTCATAAGGTTTTCCTGTATAGCACCAACCTCCTTCATTAAATTTGCGTATACTACCAAAAATCCTCTCAGTGTAATGATTGCATCAATTTTAGGCCCTGTAGGGTCTTTGGGATTTATAACCTTAAATAAATAACGTTGGGCCCTATTAGCTGACAAAATATTATTTCCTTACGAAATATCATGGTTTCCAGATGTTTAGACGCTTTTTACTGTTATCGGTTATTACCTTTCTTTTTCAACACATTTTTGCCAAAAATCTAAAAAACCCAATTTCGCAGAATACAAAATGCTTCCTCTTTTAGTATAAGGATTCCTTAAAAAAAATCAATCAATTAATGATTGTTGAACTTTCTTAGATAATTTGCGTTTCCTTCTCAACGCCACCGCACCGAGGCCGAGCAGTAAGAGCGTAGTGGGTTCGGGAATCGTGTAAATGAAGCCGTGGAATTCACTGTCATCACCGTAAATTCCAACAATGTTGCTGCCATCAATACCATACGCATATGTTACATTTGAACCAGGATAGTCAAGAGTAGTCCAATTTGTCCCGTCATAGAGAAAGCCGAGGTCACCAGAACTGCCATTGTACAGTCCAACAACGTTAGTGCCACTAATACCCCACGCCTCTGTATTAGTTGCATCAGGATACTTTATAAGAGTCCAGTTTGTTCCATCATAGAGAAAACTGTGGGTACCTGGATAACCTACATAGCCTATTCCAACAATATTGTCACCGTCAATACCATACGCATAGTTATAAGTTGAACCAGGATACTTTATGGTAGTCCAGTTTGTTCCGTCATAGAGAAAGTTGTGGTCACCAGAGGCGTCGGAATAGTAACCAACGATATTACTGCCGCTAATGCCTCGTGGATATGTTTCTGTTGCTCCAGGATAGTCGAGCGCAGTCCACATTCCGGCCTTTACGTAACCAACACCAAACAACACAATCCCAGCACAAACCACAACTAACCGTTTCATTTTCTCTCCTTCCAAAAAATTGTTAATCTTTACATCGCAGGGACTGCGCATATTGACAAGGGTTTAATAAAAGACTGCCTCTCTCATTTGTTACCATTACTGCTCCTCATCTTTCGCCAGGGAATATGCACAATTGGCATATAAAAAATAGTATAGAGCTTTTTAATTGAAAGTCAATAAAAATCCGTGTTACCTGTCCTGAGCTTCTTGTGGTGAGATTGGTCGAACCAGTCGAAGGAATCAGCGAAATCAGCGTCCAAATCTCTTTTTCTGCCTCTTCAAATAATCAATAATCAGTCATCAATAATCAATCTTTTGTGTCCAAATCGGCCAAAAGCTCAGGTGCACCCCTATTTGTCTGCCAGCCAGCTTGGGCCGAAGCTGATATCGACCTTGAGCGGGACGTCGATGGTAATGGCAGTTGTCATTTCCTTTGATATCCATTTTGCGTGTTCTTTGGCCTGTTCGGCGGGCAGCTCGAAGACAAGCTCATCGTGGATTTGCAGAATGAGTTTTACGGGCAGATTTTCGGTTTCGATTTTCCGCTGGATGTTTATCATGGCGACCTTAATCAAATCGGCAGCGGAGCCTTGGATTACCATATTGACTGCCAGCCGCTGAGACAGCGAACGCTTGGAGAAGTTTTTGTTTTTCAATTCCGATATTCTTCGGCGGCGATGCAGAATAGTCTCTGCGTAGCCGGTCTGTGTGGCCTTAGCGGTAACGTCATCCATAAATTTGCGGATGGAACTATAGCGTTTAAAATAATCGTCGATGAATTTTTTTGCATCGGCATGGCTGATTCCGATTGTGCGCGACAGGCCGAATGCGCCCTGGCCGTAAATGATGCCGAAGTTGACCGCCTTGCAGTTGGAACGCATTTCGTTTGTTACCTGTTCGATTGGGACTTCATAAATCTGCGATGCGACAAAGCGGTGAATATCCTGGTCTGCGGCGAAGGCATCTCGCAGTGCCTTATCCTTCGAGAAATACGCCAGCAGCCGCAATTCAATCTGCGAATAGTCGGCGCTGAGAATACAGTCGGTTTTTTTATGCGGGATAAAGGCAGAGCGGATTTTTTTGCCGATTTCGCTGCGGATGGGGATATTCTGAAGGTTTGGGTCGCTGGAACTAAGTCGGCCTGTCACGGTGACGGTCTGATTGAAAGAGGCGTGGACGCGGTTTGTCTTTGGGTTGACAAGCGTGCCGAGCTTATCGACGTAGGTATTCTGGAGTTTGCTTAGGGTGCGGTATTGCAGGATAAGTTCGACAATCGGGTGCAGACCTATGAGCTGCTCAAGGACAGCGGCATCGGTGCTTCGGCCAGATTTTCCGATGCGGATTGATTCGAGATTGAGCTTGTCAAAAAGAATGCCGGCAAGCTGTTTGGGCGAATCGATATTGAAGACCGAGCCAGCTTCTTTGTAAATCTGCTCTGTGAGGTTTTGTATGGCCTTATTGATTTCGCCGGACATCTGGCGAAGCACGGCGGTATCGAGCGAGACGCCGTTATACTCCATTGTAACAAGCACCGGCACAAGCGGCATTTCGACTTCATCGAATAATTTTTTCAGCAGCGGCTGCTTTTCGAGGGCGGCTTTGAGGTAAAGATAAAGCCGGAAGGTTATGTCGGCATCCTCGGCGGAGTATTCGCAGGCCGATGCCGTATCGACCATATCGAAGGTCAATTGGTTTTTGCCTTTGCCGATAAGGGCCGAGATTGGAATACATTGATAGTTGAGGTAATCAATCGCCATATTGTCCATCGAGTTACTGCTGCGGTCGGCGTCGAGGCAGTAGGAGGCTACCATCGTATCGAAATAAACGCCTTTAAGAGGCATCCGTGCGTTTTGCAGGATGAGCATATCGTATTTTATGTTCTGGCCGATTTTTTTTATCGATTCGTCGGCAAAAATCGGAGCGAGCTTTTGCTGAACCATATTTGCGTCAAGGTGCTTTGCGCCGAGAGCCGATTTTACAGCAAGATAATACGCCTTGTGCGGCTGCCAGGAAAAACTGATACCCACAAGCTCGGCACGCATGGCATCAAGTGAAGTGGTTTCAGTATCGACGGCAAAGAGCTTTTGTTTTTTCAGTTCCGTAAGGAACGCTTCGAATTTTTCCTGCGTATCGATGAGCTGATAATCGTGTGCGACGGTTTTAGCCGAATAGAACTCGCCGAGTTTGGGCGTTGGCACCGAAGCAGCGGCGGCAGGGTGAGTTTCGG
>JAPLMV010000270.1 GCA_026386835.1 Planctomycetota bacterium
ATCACGGCACCACTAAAACACCTTTGAGAAAGAACGAATCTCTGCGGAATCGTGTTGAGCAAAATCTTGCCGACATCAAACGTTCTCCAAAACTTGTTCGTTCTTTTTTTAGTGCTTCAAGTGTAGCCTATACTATGTACTAATTAGTAAGTGGCATCGCTTATTCCAAGCTGCCTGCATATGTCATCGATGCTTTGCCCCTGGACCGATTTCGCCTCAGCCTGGCGGAGTAATTTAATTATTTGTTCCGGCTTTCGGTACTTCCTTTTCATAAGAGTATCCTTTCTATTAAAAACCAACTCATGTTATCGGATACTCTCTAATTCACAATGGTACAGTTTTCGGGGGGCAGGCCATGCGGACTCAAAACTCAAAATTGAGGAAATAAGACAGTCTTACCTCAATAATTTTTACTCGTATTGTGTAACGAAGCGTTACTTCGCAGAGTAGAATATTTTATCCTTTATTTTCTTTTCGCGACTAACGACTAAAACGCACCTGCTTGACTTGACCTGGTTTTGTAGCCGGTGAAGTACAGGAATCGCTCGTAATTAAAAATCGGTATCGATAGTAACGCCGCCTGGTTCCTGATTTCCCGATAACGATTGAGTCTCTGCAAAGAGACCTCATATTTTTGCATTGCGTCGGGGTAAACCTCGAGTTCTTCAAACGTCGGCTTCTTTATAACTTCCGGTTCGCTGCCGAGCACAACATAGTCGGTATCAATGGAAACGGAGCTGGTTACTTTCCCATGCTGCTTTTCAATAAGTGCCTTTATTTTGTCGGCGGCATCGGAATCTAATGTTCCGTCGCCGTTAATATCAAAATCGCCGGCAATCACAAATACATTGGCTTTCGAGCTGTCCCAGATCAGATTTGCAATAATGTCGTCCGTGAGTATCGGATTTTTAGGACTCGATTTTGTAATGCGGGCCTGTGAAACATTCTTTTCCACATCAAATACCTCAACCTCTGCTTTTCCTATGCCTTGCTTTGGTATCGGGGCGCCTCTGTCATAGACTGAGAAAGTCAGCCCAGGATAAACATTGTCGTCGCTGCCGATATTAAGAGTAACCGTTTTGGCATTGTCATTGACCATCAGCACTTTTCCATCCGGCCTGAATGCTGCTACATTGACATCCGGAGGAGGCAGAAGTTTATGCAGTTCTTCCTGCGCATGCTTCATCACATCTTCAGCCATTTTACGTTCCGATTCCGTTTTGAGAAGTTTTTGCCTCAACTCCCTGCCATTGGTCTTTTCGGCATCAAGTTGGGTTATAAGAGTGCCGACACGCTGCTCTGAGGTTTGTTCCACCAAGGTTCGCAGTTCATCGTAGCTCTTTTTGATTTCTTCAACCTGCTGACCGTATCGGTCTTTTTCTTCGGTGAGTTTCTGAACTTTGTCACTGCTGACTGCCTCGGCATCGTTAAATCGCTTGTTCAAATCGTCGAGTTCCTTTTGCAGCGACACAATCTCATTTGCGGTGTTGTCCATTTTGTTCTTAACATTCTGCAGCAGTTGTACAAGGCCGGCTGCGTTGGGGTCGGTACTTTCAAGGTCGGGGTATTGCTCAACCAGTGCCGCCACAGCCTCTTGGGCTTTTCTGTTTGTGGTATCGGCCTTTACTTCCGCTGATGTATCTTCTACAGGGGCGCCAAGCACCAGACGGACCACAGAATCCATATATTCGACCATTGCTCCAAGGCCGCTTTTCGTCTTGCCGCCCTTATCCTTGGGCAGATTGCCAATTATTTTGCCAATGGTTTTCTGCTGCTCGTTTGTATTAACCATTTCATCAAGTCTGGCCTTTGATTCATTAGCTATTTTCCGCTGTTCCTCGAATTTAACATAGAGGATTACGGAAGCTGCTGTTGTGATAATAAAAAGACCGACGAATGTAATCAGTGCATAAAGTGTGCTGTTGCTTTCAGACCTTTTGCCCGCTGGCATAGTAAAAACTCCTTAGAAATACTGAAAAATCAATCATAACGTTAATATAGGCAATCTATTATCGTCCTAAAACCACTCCAAGTCAACAAAAAAACCGGATTTAGTACAATAAGGGTGCATCCGCTGTTTGTAAGTGGATTTCTTCAAGTTGCTCCGAAAAGAATTTCAAAAATTAAAGTGTAAAATTCAAAATTGCGGAAGAAGAGTGTTTTTGTGAAAATGACTGCGATATTTATGTAACTCCTTGTCATAAAATAAGTTAGGATGAATTTTGGGGCGTGTAAAAAGTGACAAAAACTGACGTGAATTGAGATTTTTTTTACAAAAATCGTTCACTTTTTAACACTTTTTTACATTTTTTTACAAAAAAAGATGCTTTTTTGACACGTGTTTTTACCGCCGAGAACGCCGAGCTCGCAGAGATAGAAAAGGGGGAAATTTTGGGGGTGTTGATTTTTTGAAACGTCGGGACGGATAAATTTTTGCCACAGATTGCCCAGATTAACACTGATTTTTACGAAGACACGAAGAATTTTTAGACACTGGTTAACACGGATTGACACTGATTTTGCTTTGTCGGCCAAGAAGAAATTGGCCTGTATGTTCAAGGCCTAAAAATTTTCTCGATGCAAGCATCTGCATAATTATTCAGGCCTTGAACAT
>JAPLMV010000264.1 GCA_026386835.1 Planctomycetota bacterium
CTATTTTGCGAGTTTCAGGACAAAATCAGCGGAAAGACGTTTGCCGTTTGGACACAGGCAGGTGACTTCGAGCATACAGTCCTGTGTAGCGGCGGGTTCAAAATCCAAATCCAATTCGTATGCCCTTAAGAAGTCACGCCAAAATTTGTTATTTTCAGACGGGTCGGTCAAATCGATGTCAGGCCAGATAACAATTCTGCGGCCCTTAGGGTTGGCGGCACGCTGAATATGCTCGTATAATTCAAACCGAAAAACTCCGGGCGTTTTTTGCTGACAGCCGAACGAGTCGGTTAAATTCACATAAACTTTTATTTTCGCAATTTTTTCCGAAAGACTGGCGGGGACAATTTCAGTTAACGGCACAATGCCGATGCGTACCGGAACATAAACCATATAAACAGAAAGTACATTGGCATCGCTGTCGGCCTTTGGTAATGCTGCTACAGGCAACAGAGGAGATTGAGCCGGCCCGCAACCTGCCGCAGCCATCAATAAGCAGACAGACAAAAAAACTGTTGAAACTATTATCTTCATTTTAATTTTATATGTCCTCATCAAGCAGATGGCCAAAACGAAGTTTTTTGGTTCTAAGGTAATCTATATTGTGCACATTTGGCTCTGCTTTTAACGGCATCTGCTCGACAATTTTGATTCCATAGACCTCAAGGCGGCTGATTTTCTTGGGGTTGTTGGTCAATATGCGTATATTTTTGAGGCCTAAATCGCGGCAAATCTGTGCACCAATGCCATAGTCCCGCTTGTCAGCCATAAAGCCCAGCTTCAGATTTGCGTCAACCGTGTCAAAACCCTGTTCCTGCAGCTTATAAGCCTTAAGCTTATTGGCAAGGCCGATGCCTCTGCCCTCCTGTCTGAGGTAAATCAAAGCGCCTTTGCCCTGTTTTTCAATCATTTGCATTGCGGTTATCAACTGATAGCCGCATTCGCATCTTTTTGAGTGAAACAAATCACCGGTCATACACTCGGAATGTACCCGCACAAGAACAGGCTCATCGTGTTCAATGGGTTTGCCGCTTTTATCGAGTTCGCCGATACCGCCTTTGCACAGAGCCAGAAGCGGCTGGGACGAAGTTATGCTTTCATAACAGATGAGCTTAAAGTCGCCGTAATCGGTGGGCAGATTTACACACACAAGCCGCTCGATTTGTTTTTCACGCTGGATGCGGTATTCGACAAGCTTGGCAATGGATGCAATTTTAAGGCCGTGCTTTTCGCAAAACTTCAACAGCTCAGGTACACGTGCCATTGAGCCGTCTTCATTCATAACCTCACAAATAACGCCTGCCTGTTTCATTCCCGCCAGCCGCATCAGGTCAACGGCGCCTTCGGTCTGGCCTGCTCGAACCAGCACCCCGCCTTCGCAGGCACGCAATGGAAAAATATGTCCGGGGCGGGCAAGGTCATTCGATTTGGCGTTGTCTGCAATAGCGACCTGAATGGTATGCGCCCTGTCGGCAGCACTTATGCCGGTGCTTATGCCTGAGGCAGCGTCGATACTGACCGTAAAAGCCGTTCCAAAGCGGGCGGTATTCTCAACAGTCTGCGGGTATAGGCCGAGGGCATCGCATTTTTCACCGGGCAGGGGCAGACAAATCAGGCCGCGACCGAATTTAGCCATAAAATTGATAATCTGTGGTGTAACTTTTTCAGCGGCGCAGAGCAGGTCCCCTTCGTTTTCACGGTCTTCATCATCGACAAGGACTATCATTTTGCCCTGTCTGAGGTCTTCGAGTATTTCCGGTATTTCGCTAAACTGCGTCATATTGAAGTTATTCTATATACTACACGCTATGCGCTAATTACGTCCGAGACTCTGCTCGTATTCTTCAATATAGCGACTTCCGGTGCGAATGTAAATAAGTGTTGCCAAAATAGCGGTTACCGCCGCTGACCACCAGAGAAAGCGGAGGAACCATATCCAGCCGGGGATGTATATGGATACTTCAGGGGCTATCAGAATCCCCATCACCATCGACAATTGCAAAGTGGTGGCAATCTTGCCAATAAGTGCAGGGACGATTCGCACCTGGAATGTGATGAAATATACTATTACAAATCCAAGCAGCAAAAACAGGTCTTTGCCGATTATCAAAACCACAACCGTCAGCGGCAGCAAAAAACCATCGACGCCGCTGTGCTTTGACGAAAGTAAAAGACACGCACAGGTCATAAGCAGTTTGTCGGCAGTCGGGTCAAGAAACGAACCAAGCCGGGTAATCTCTTTTTTCTTGCGGGCATAGTATCCATCAAAAATATCGCTGACCGCCATAGCGGTAAAAATAAGTACCGAAATAAACCGCATCCAGTGCTGCCCTGACCGGCTGAACTCCTGGTCATTTATATTGAGCATACAAATGACAAACGGGACTATCAGCAGTATCCGCAGAATTGTAATTCGATTGGCCCAGCTTAATCTCATATTGTTACTCAGTATCCTCTGAATTAACGGCTTACTTTGGCATTAAATCCATGGGGCTGTATATTAAATAACATTTGCCGATTTATCAACAGGATAATTTGTTTGATGTAAACTACGGGGGTGATATAATCATAATAGAATATTTAGGCACAAAACATAAACAGGTAGTCCGATGTCTAAAGATATTGCGACAGCATACCACAATCTTTCGGTGATGCTCGATGCGGGCATGCCTGTACTTAAATGTTTGGACATAACTACCCAGGGACTGTCAGGAAGGCTTAAAAGCGTTTTTTCAGCTTTAACCAAATCAGTCTCACAAGGCAGCACAGTTCCTGAAGCTATGGCAAAATATCCGATGGTCTTTGCGCCTCTTGACCTGATGCTTATCGAAGCCGCTGATATATCGGGCAATTTGCCGCAGTCTTTTAACATGCTTTCTCAATGGTACGATTTCTGCAACAAAATCAAAATGACTATTCTTTCAGGATTGATGTTTCCATTTGCAGTTTTAAATGTTGCCGCTTTAGTGATTCCTCTGCCGGCGTTATTTCTGGCACAAACCGGTATCGTCGGCTACCTCACAGCGGTAATACAAACACTGGCCTTGTTTTATATACCGGCAGCAGTAATTCTGGTCATATCCTATTATATGCCAAAAGCCGGCATCCTTCGCAGGGGCCTGGATATCATAACCCTTAAAATCCCCCTGCTCGGCCAGGCTGTTTATCATATTGCAATCACCCGGTACTGCCGGGCATTTTACATGCTTTATAAGGCAGGCGTCCCGATAATTCAATGTGCGCAAAAATCGCCTGCCATTACCGGCAATTCTGTCGTAGCCGCCCTCTTTGAAGGCGGAGCACAAAGTGCTAAAAATGGAAATCCGGTATATGAGGGATTCTCACGCAAATTACCCCCGGAGTTCCTCGACCTTTGGAAAATCGGGGAAGAAGTTGGGAAGCTCGAAGATGTCACAAAACGTCTCGGCGATAATGCCGCCTATACCGCCCAGTGCTTATTCGAGGAATTTGCCAAATGGCTGCCAAAAATTATCTATTTTGTCGTAGCGGCCTTTATTGTCTTTCAAATCTTAAAAGGTGCTGCAATAATCTCAACGACAATTCAGCAATTTTGATTTGACTGCTTAATTTGCTTGATGGAAATCCCGCCATATATATAATCAGGGCGTTTACGAAGGATAAAAGATGACCAGATTGAGCGTTAATCTTAATAAAATAGCTTTGTTGCGGAACGCCCGCAACATCGGGATACCGAGCGTCATAGAATCGGCTAAAACGGTAATCAAGGCCGGTGCTAATGGTATAACCGTACATCCCAGACCAGACGAACGCCACATAAGATATTCGGATGTGTACGAACTGGCCGAGATGATGACCGTTGAGTACAATATAGAGGGTAATCCCTTTACCGGCAGGCTTATGGAGCTTATGCGAGAGGTTAAGCCCGACCAGGCGACGTTAGTTCCTGATGACCCGGGTGCTAATACCTCGGACCATGGATGGAATCTTAAAAAGGATGGCAAGAAGCTTGTGCCGATTATAAAGGAATTGAAAGCACTTGGTATTCGTGTAAGTTTGTTTATGGACACGGAGCCGGCTGGGATAATGATGGCCGGCCAACTCGATGCCGACCGCGTTGAATTATACACAGAGCCTTATGCGGCCGCCTTTCGGAAAAACGAAAATCTCGACGAGATGCTCGAACGCTATGTCAACGCAGCTAAAACGGCTATAGACGCAGGTCTTGGATTAAACGCAGGACACGACCTGAATTTGAAAAATCTCGGAAAATTCTGCAAAATAGTACCAGGCATACTTGAGGTTTCCATCGGACATGCTTTAATAGCAGACTCTCTTGAGATGGGTTTGTATAATACGGTAAAAGAATACTTAAAAGTGCTTAACAAATTAGGAGAATAAGATGTTTACAGGTGCAATGACAGCGTTGATTACCCCCTTTCGTGACGGCGAGGTGGATTTTGAGACTCTCGATGATATTCTTTCTTTCCAGCTTGATAACGGCATAGACGCTATCGTGCCGGTTGGCACTACTGGCGAATCGCCCACGCTAAGTCACGAAGAACATAAACAGGTCATCGAAAGAGTCGTCAAGACCGTAGCCGGCCAGGTGCCTGTAATAGCAGGTGCCGGCTCAAACTCCACCGCCGAGGCAATCGAACTGACGGCCTTTTCCAAAAAAGTCGGCGCCGATGCCACACTGCAGGTCTGCCCATACTATAACAAACCTACACAGGAAGGATTCTATCAGCATTTCAAGGCAATAGCCGAAGAGGTTGATTTGCCGATAGTGCTGTATAACATACCAGGCCGATTCGGCGCAGGTATGACGCCGGAGACCATTGCGCGTCTGGCTGCCGTCGAGAACATCGTTGGAATCAAGGAAGCAACAGGCAGTCTTGACCAGGCAAGCGAAATTGCCCTTCGCTGTGATTTGACCATAATCTCCGGCGATGATTCGCTTACCCTGCCGATATGCTCTATCGGCGGCAAGGGTGTAATTAGTGTCGTTGCAAATATCGTCCCTGCCGATGTCAAGGCAATGACGGATTTGATTCTTGAAGGAGATTTTGTCTCGGCCCGCAAGTGGCACAGCAAGCTGTTTACGTTAAGCAAAAATATGCTCGGTCTTGCGACAAATCCAATTCCGATTAAGGCCGCTATGGCAATGCTGAATATGGCTTCGGAAGAGCTGCGGCTGCCGATGACCCCGCTCGAAGAGGGCAAAAAAACCACCCTGAGGCAGACATTGAAAGAGTACGGGCTGTTGAGCTAAAAGCTCCGGCTTTTGAACCAGTCCGGTGCACAGCTATAGGCATTCAGGACAGCCGAAACCATTTTACTGACTGAATGATTTGCCCTTAGATATTCCTGCGCCTGCCTTGCTAATTGTCGGGTAAACTCGCGGCCGTCGAACAGCCGTTTCAATGTGCTGTATATGCTGAGTTTGTCATCAGGATTAAAGACGACACAGGTTTGCTCATCAATAATAAGGTCATCGACGCCGCCTCTGCACCCCGCAACAACGGTTCCGACGCTCATCGCTTCCAGCACCACGGGATTGAAGGCATTGGTCGGTTTTGGCTGAATGAAAATATCCCCTGCAGCAAGAACCGAACGCCACGGCTCAAGCCGGGGAATAATTGAAACAACCTGCGAAAGGCCGAGTGTACCGAGCAATTTGCGCACCTGGCTCTCGGCACGCCCCTGACCTATCATCACCAGCATAAACTCGTATCCGTCAACGACTAAGTGTTTTATCGCACCGAGCAGATTCTCAAATTCAGATGCCTCATAAAATGGGTGGACGGTTACCATACTCGGCAGGCGGTTGGGGTCGGAAAAACACATG
>JAPLMV010000101.1 GCA_026386835.1 Planctomycetota bacterium
ATTCAAAAGACCCTGCATTTCTGCTTCCGTAATCATTTTTGAGTCGACCACTATCCGCTCATGCATGCTGACCACATGCGGCGAGGTATAAAGTCCAACGGTATAATCATTAGCCTCGAGCATCTTGGCCAGCATAGTGGCTGTAGAGCCTTTGCCTTTTGTACCGGCTATATGGGCTGTACGGATTTTTTTGTGAGGATTGCCCACAAAAGACAGCAGTTTTTCCATTCTGTCTAAGTTGAATGTCGTAACATTGTATCGAACATTCTTCTCTTTTTCGTAGTCAGTCCGCTCACAAAGGTATTTAATCGCCTGCTGGTAAGTCTTAAAGGGCTTTTTACCGCCAACTTTGACTATCGAAGAGCTTTTTTTCGCTTTCTTGTTTTTAGTTATATTCACAGTTTTACCCATAAAGGATTAATTCTAATACAAAAAACCCATTAAGTCAATACCAAGGTATGTAAAAACAACATAAAATATGTTATTTTTCATAATATTATAGGATGTAACCTATTGCTAACAAAAAGGTTAAGCAAAATTACCCTTCCTGGTTTCCTTCGACACCATTATGTTAAATTAGTCAACTACTGCGGGTTAGAACCCATAGCATTGCGGTGGATGACTAAAACTCAATACAAAATTACACTATCTTAATAATTTTCAATACGTTTGGGTTTTTTTTCTTTTAACCGCGAATTTCCTCTGCCAGTTTATCACTGTTCTTTTCTATCCACTCGGCCTTACGCCGAATCATACTTAGAAAATCCACACCGCTCAGGTTCCCGAAAAAACCTGTCGCCGCTATCGGCAATACCGCCTCAGCTATTATAGTCTCTATCATTAAATCAAGCAGCGAACTATACTTATTTTTATCCAGCTTTAGCACTTCATGGTATCCGTGCAAAAATGCGGTCAGCCTTGACTGGTCAAGATAGTCGGGCCAGTCCGCTGGATTGGGACGGTTGCCGACAATCGAAAACTGCAGCATCCCGTTGGCAAGATCTGTAATCGCAGATGCGACCTTGACCGAATCAAAATCGATAACGGCAATAATTTTATTCTTTGAGAAAAGCATATTCCCAGGATGCCAGTCGCCGTGTACAACCTGCTCAGGCCACGAATCGAATCCTTGTTCATTTACACGCGCACTCGAATTGTTATAAAGGATCATCAGCCTCTCGGCTACATCCTGCAATCTTTTGTCAGTGACCGCCATTTTCTCGGCGCATATCGCTTTCAATTGTCTGCGTACAACTGAGGAATCGTGGAAACTGCCTTTTAACGGCTTGGATTCCGAAGCAAAATCCGTCAGATACTCATGGAATTTCGCCAACTGCCTGCCTGTATCAATTGTCGCATCAGCAGTTCCGTCGTAGCGGGTGCCGCTAATGAATTGAAACAATTCATAAATATGGCTGTCCAAATGCAGAATCGTATTTTTCTCATCGCAGGTTACCATTAAGGCCACAACAGGAAATCTTTTTTTTGAAAGGTGGGTCTGAACTGCGTGTGCAAACGCAACACGGTAAAGGTCGTCTTTGCCCCTTGGCCGTCGCTTCAAAAGGAACTGACCCTTTTCGGAAGTAATCACCATTTTCGGCGCACGCTTATTGCCTGCATTTAACGGCCTGGCCTGGTGTATCACACCGATATTATAGTGGCTTAGAACCTCAGCCAGTTCTACCGACGAAAAATGGGCACCGCCTCCGGGCATAAATTTATCCGCTCCGTAAATTATGAATATTCAAAAAAACACCTGCTTAATAATTACGTCCTGCTGTAAATTAGTCAATAATAAATATGGTAAAACAAATGTAACGCTTTATTTCGACATGAGGGAAATTAACAAAACAACAGCCCCCAAAAGAGATATGCCGGCAACGACGCTTAAAATCACGATTATAATCCGATAATGCGATATTGTCTCTTCATGGTAATCTTCTTGTTCCTCTTCGGATTCAATTACCTCGCCGTCTTCAAGTTTCCCAAGCTGGGTAACATCAAATCTTTTGTGTGCCTGCAGCGGTGTCTGTCCTGCGCGAAGGGCATCCAGATCCTCAAGCAGTTCCTTGACGTCGTTGTAGCGGTCCTCTTTGCGTTTGGCCATCATAATCTCGATGACTTCCGATGTTCCTGCCGACAATGAAGCATTGATATGGTCCGGCGGAATGAGCTGTTCCTTGAGATGTTTCCTCATAACCTCGGATGGATCGTCGGCCATAAAAGGCACTCGACCTGTCACCATATGATAAAATGTCGCGCCGAGACCATAAATATCCGCCCTGCCATCGATATCCATTTCCCCGCGAATTTGTTCAGGGGCAATATAATATGGCGTACCATAAGCCTTGCCTGCTTCATTTTTCGCCGCTTCCACGTCCGTCGTTTCACGAGCCAGACCCATATCGGCAAGTTTGACTATTCCGACTTCAGTCATCATTATATTCTTTGGCTTGACGTCACGGTGAACCAGGCCTTTGCCATGTGCATGAGCAAGCGCATGAGCAACCTGGATAATTATATCCAGCGCCTCTGTCTCGGAAAAAACCTTCCCTGCCGCCAGGTCATCGTACAGTGTTTTTCCCTTGACATATTCCATCACAAAATAATGGTATCCCCCTGCCTCGCCGACGTCGATGGCCTGAACAATATTGGGATGATTCAGCTTGGCCGCTGCACGCCCTTCCTTATAAAACCGGCTCACATATTCAGGATTTTCGGTAAAACGTTTCGGCAGCACCTTTATCGCAACAGTCCGGTCGAGACTCAACTGTCTGCCCTCATACACTATTGCCATCGCACCTGCGCCGAGTTTGCCAAGTATTTTATAGCCTGGAATCTGGTGGGTAGCTACCTTGATTTCCTTTATGCTCGACCTTAACCGCTCTGCCTGACTGTCGGTAATAAGTCCAAGCTCAACCATCAGGTCTTTAAGCGGTATTGGGCGTGCCTTTTGCCTGGTCTTCATCTCTTCGATCGAACGGCTCAATTCCTCTCTCGTACAGAGCCCCTGCTCTACCGCCACTTTCCCAAATATAGTATCGTAATTTGTCTCGTTTGTTGCTGCCATGTAGTTCGTATTTCGTATCTCGAGTTTAGATAAAAACAGTCTTCAAACCGCAATTTTGATTTTTCTTACGCAATCACCGCTGCAATAATTAAATTATGCTCGATATAATAACATTGTCAAAGAAATTTTACTAATTTCTTAAAAATCAAAAACAGTATCCTTAATAGTATAAAATCGGCCTTTTTATACACAGAGTTTAGCAGTTTTTCCTCTAAAACCCATCTCTATGTGCATCTGCCGTTTGTAGGTGAAACTCCAATGTCATCAGCGCGCATCTGCGTACATCAGCGCGCATCAGAGAACATCCAAACGCATTCAGAAGCATTCCAACGATACTCCAAAGTATGTCCAAAGTAGGTCATAGGAAGCCAATTAGCAGGTGTCGATTTTATTTTAACTTTATTCACATAAAAGACTTAAAGAGAAATTGAGACACAGATTAACACCCCTAAGGGGCAGGCAGATTTTTTTGAATTTCAAGGTTGATCGCTGACGCTTGCGGCTGGTGTATCTTTTTCGACAAGTGCGGCGAGTAGTTTAGATGCCATTTCGGGAGGCAAGGGCTTGATTTCTTTGGCCTGCACGGTCTGGGCAGTCTGGGCGGTTTTCTGCTCAGTTTCGGGGGTGTGCAGCGAGATAACATCAAGACAGGCCTTTCGGGCGGTTTCATCTTTTTCGGATATGGTTAACTGGGCGAGCCTTTCGGCAGCGAGCGGCAGCCAGCGTGCCATAACGAGTTTGCTTTGGTGTATTGCGGCTTCGATACGAGCATCGATTTCCTGCTTGAACATGCCGTTTTCGAGCCATTTCCTATACCTGCATGGTCGAATGTTGTATTTTTCAAGCGTTTCTGGTTCGGTGAGTCCGTTTTTGAACATGTCGTTGATGACAGCACGTTGTTTATTGCCGAGGTGGCCGCAATGTCGTTTTGGTTTCATTTGAAAATCTCCACTAACCAAAAATGGGGACAGAAAAACAGTCCTTCTACAATGGGGCGAAGCTGCGCGTTTGGTACAAAAAAAGTGTTAACCGCAGAGAACGCCAAGAACGCAGAGAAGAGATAATACCAATTGTATTTAATTAATGCGCTTATAGGCAAATAGCTGATATAATTCATGGTAGTCATTTGATAATATTTTAACATAGAGGCTATTATGAACGTTAAAACACATCACACATTAAAAGAACTGCAAAAGCTTTACCACATGGAAAACAATGCCAGGC